>JBQTJZ010000155.1:0-5097 GCA_052386615.1 Methylophilaceae bacterium | reverse complement strand
GCTGATTCCTGCCTGCGAACATTTTGCTGGCAGCGAGAAACTTATCTTAAAAGCGCTGGCACTACAAGAGAGTATTGGTGCGGTATTTGATATTACCTGCGATTGCGAGGATGGCGCAGCCGCTGGTCAAGAACGTGAGCATGCGGAAATGATTGTGCGCGTACTTAATAGTGAAGCCAATAAGTACAAAATGGCTGGCGCACGTATTCATGATTACACCCACCCTGCTTGGAAACAAGATATTGATATTTTGGTCAGCGGCGCGGGTAAGTTGCTGAGTTATATCACGATTCCTAAATGTACTAGCTTGGTACAGGCCAGTGAGATGATTGCCACCATTCAAAAAACGGCTACGTTTAATGGTATTCAACGCATTATCCCCGTCCACATTTTGATTGAAACGCACGGCGCACTGAACCAGGTGCACGAAATCGCTAAATTACCATGGGTGCAAGTGCTGGATTTTGGCCTGATGGATTTTGTCAGCGCGCATCACGGCGCAATCCCCGCCTCTGCTATGCGTAGCCCAGGTCAGTTTGAGCATCATTTATTAGCACGTGCAAAAACAGAAGTGGTGGCTGCTGCACTCGCAAACGGCGTAGTGCCCGCGCATAATGTTACGCTTGATTTAAAAAATGTAGAGACCACCATGTCTGACGCAAGCCGCGCCCGCAATGAATTTGGTTTTATGCGCATGTGGAGTATTTATCCCACGCAGATTCGGGCTATTGTCGATGCGATGAAACCCAACTTTGATGAGGTAGCCGACGCGGCAAATATTCTGTTAGCGGCACAGAAAGCCGACTGGGGGCCCATTCAGTATACAGGCGAATTGCACGATAGAGCAACCTATCGTTATTTCTGGGAAATCTTGCAAAAGGCAAAGCTCACCGGCGTTGCTATTTCTGAAGAATCTGACAAAACCTTTTTTGGCTAACCTAATGACCAACAAAACCACATCCGCAGGCGCGCGTTTTCGTGCTGCCATTAAGGCCGAAAAGCCACTGCAAATCATCGGGGCAATTAACGCCTATCATGCTTTGCTAGCAACACAAACCGGCTATAAAGCACTCTATCTCTCCGGCGGCGGTGTCGCGGCCGGCTCGCTTGGGCTGCCCGATTTAGGTATTTCGACACTTGAAGATGTGCTGATTGACGTGCGCCGCATTACCGACCGCGTAGAAACCCCTTTATTAGTAGATATCGACACCGGCTGGGGTGGTGCATTTAATATCGCGCGCTCGATAAAAAGCGTAGGAAAAGCAGGTTCAGCAGCAGTGCATATTGAAGATCAAGTCAGCGTAAAACGCTGTGGTCACCGTCCCAATAAAGCGGTAGTGAGTCAGGCTGAAATGGTAGACCGCATTAAAGCGGCAGTGGATGCCAAAACTGATGCAGATTTTGTCATCATGGCACGTACCGATGCGCTGGCCGTAGAAGGCTTGCAATCTGCGATTGACCGTGCCTGCGCTTGCGTTGAAGCAGGGGCTGATATGGTATTCCCCGAAGCGATGACTGAACTCGGCATGTATAAACAATTTTCTGCTGCGGTAAAAGTGCCTATTTTGGCGAACATTACTGAGTTTGGCTCGACACCATTGTTTACTGTGCAAGAACTTAGCTCTGCCGATGTGAGCATGGTTCTTTATCCATTATCGGCTTTTCGCGCGATGAACCAAGCTGCACTTAAGGTTTACCAAACAATGCGTGCTGAGGGTACGCAAAAAAACGTGATTGATTTAATGCAAACACGTATGGAGCTATATACCCATTTGGGTTACCACGAATACGAGCAAAAACTAGATGCGCTATTTAATGAAAATAAAGGGAATAAATAGTTAGGGAGAAGTCATGGAAACCGCTTTAGAACCCAAAAAAAAGAAAGGCGTAGCCCTTGCTGGCGTTTCGGCTGGCGCTACTGCTATTTGCACTGTTGGTCATACTGGTAACGATCTGCACTACCGCGGTTACGATATTATCGAGCTCGCCAAGCACGCTACATTTGAAGAAGTCGCCTATTTGTTAATTCACGGCGAACTGCCCAATAAAGCGCAATTAAGTGCTTATCATCAAAAGCTAAAAACCTTGCGCGGCCTGCCAGAGGCACTCAAAAAAGTACTGGAACAGATTCCAGCAAGTGCGCACCCAATGGACGTGATGCGCACTGGTTGTGCCATGTTGGGCACGCTAGAGCCAGAAGCATCGGATCGCAATACTGATGCTGCCAAATCACTGGGAGATAGATTGATTGCCTGTTTTGGTTCTATTTTGCTGTATTGGTATCACTATAGCCATAACGATAAACGTATTGATGTTGAGACCCATGACGACTCAATCGCTGCCCATTTTCTCCATTTGTTACATGGTAAAGCGCCTTCAGATTTGCACATCCGCGCAATGAACACCTCTCTCGTTTTGTATGCAGAGCACGAGTTTAACGCTTCTACTTTTACTGGCCGGGTAATTGCAGGCACTTTGTCTGATATGTATTCGTGCATCACAGGGGCCATCGGCGCGTTACGCGGCTCCAAGCACGGTGGCGCAAATGAGGCGGCCATGGAAATTATCGAGCGCTACAAAAATGCCGATGAAGCTGAAGCGGATATTCTGGCGCGCATAGCCAATAAAGAAATCATTATTGGCTTTGGTCATCCGGTATACACCATCGCCGATCCACGAAACGAATCAATAAAAGCTGTTTCACGACAATTAAGCGAAGATAACGGCAATATGACGCTATTTAACGTTTCTTCGCGCATAGAAGAAGTGATGTGGCGCGAGAAAAAGATGTTCCCCAATTTGGATTGGTACAGCGCTTCCAGCTACCACATGATGGGCATTCCCACCGGCATGTTTACCCCAATATTTGTTATTTCACGCACCACTGGCTGGGTTGCACACATCATCGAACAGCGCATCGATAACAAAATCATTCGCCCCAATGCAGAATATGTGGGGCCTGAGAATAGGCCCTTCATCCCACTAAACAGACGCTGAAACACATATCTGTCATTCCGTGCTTGACACGGAATCTGGTGGCTTTGATTACTAACATAGATTCCTGCTTTGCGAGCTTTTACTACGTAAAATACCTCTTTAGCCCATTGCGCGGGAATAACAAAATTGAAGAATTGATTAATTAAATATTTTTAGAAAGCACAAAAAAATGTCCGCCTACATTTCAAACGTCCGCCCTGCCCCAGATCAAGTGATTGTCGATATTGCCAATTATGTTGCAGATTTTACGATTCAATCTGACGAGGCGTTTGATACCGCACGCAATTGCTTAATGGACACGCTCGGCTGTGGTTTTGAGGCGCTAGATTACCCCGCTTGCACCAAAGTGCTAGGCCCAGTGATTGCAGGTACAGTAGTGCCAAATGGCGCAAAAGTGCCAGGCACCAACTACCAACTAGACCCGATTCTAGCCGCATTTAATATCGGCGCGATGATTCGTTGGCTAGACTTTAACGATACCTGGCTAGCAGCTGAGTGGGGTCACCCATCCGACAATTTGGGCGGAATTTTGGCTTGCGCAGATTATGTTTCGCGCAGAAATGTAGCCGAAGGAAAGGCACCTCTAACCATTAAAGATGTGCTCACCGCCATGATTAAAGCACATGAAATTCAAGGTGTATTTGCATTAGAAAACAGCTTTAATCGAGTTGGCTTAGATCATGTCATTTTGGTGAAAATTGCTTCCACTGCGGTAGTAACGAAATTACTAGGCGGCAATAAAGAAGATATCATCAATGCCGTTTCTAACGCATTTGTTGATGGTCAGAGTTTGCGTACTTATCGTCATAGCCCGAATACAGGTTCGCGCAAATCATGGGCAGCGGGCGATGCAACATCCCGAGCCGTGAGATTGGCATGGCTGACCCTGCAAGGCGAAATGGGCTACCCAAGCGCACTCACGGCAAAAACATGGGGCTTTTATGATGTGTTGTTTAAAGGCAACGCATTTAAGTTTCAGCGCGATTACGGCAGCTATGTCATGGAGCAAGTATTGTTTAAAATTAGCTTTCCCGCAGAGTTTCATGCACAAACTGCAGTGGAATGCGCCATTCAACTTAACGCTCAAATTGGCTCAAAAATTCAAACAATTGAACAAATTACGCAAATCGATAAAATCGTGATTACCACACACGAATCCGCGATTCGTATTATTGACAAAACCGGCCCATTAGATAACCCAGCCGACCGCGACCATTGTATTCAATACATGGCCGCGATTGGTTTATTAAAAGGTAATTTAACAGCACTTGATTATGAAGACGCTACAGCGGCTGACCCACGCATCGACGCACTTCGTAGCAAGATGACTTGTGTTGAAAAGGCTGAATATACTAAGGACTATCACGACCCCGAAAAACGCTCAATCGCCAATGCGATTCAAGTGTTTTTTAAAGATGGCTCAAGCTCTGACAAGATTGCGGTGGAATACCCAACTGGTCATCGTCGTCGTCGCGGTGAAGGCATTCCAGAGTTGGTAAAAAAATTCAAAGTAAATTTAGCCCGCCGTTTCGACACAAAAAAACAGGCCGATATTTTGGCGCTGTGTTTAGACCAAGCCAAGCTAGAAGCGACACCAGTCAACCAATTTGTGGATATGTTAGTGATGTAAGCTTCTCCGAAGTAGGCGACTAATAAGCAGTTAGAATTTAGGGTAAAATAGCGGCTTATTTAACCGCAATATTAAAAATTACGCGAAAGCCTGCTATGTCGCTCACCACTCTTAACGCACTATCGCCTTTAGATGGCCGCTATCAAGCTAAATTAGATGCGCTACGCCCATACTTTAGTGAGTATGCGCTCATTAAACATCGCGCCTGGGTCGAGGTGGAGTGGCTAAAAGCGCTATCCGCCGCTAAAGATTTGCAAGAAATTGCGCCTTTTAGCGCAGATACAACTCAAGAACTAGACGCAGCAATTGCCAATTTTTCTGAAGCCGATGCGGCTCAAGTAAAAGCGATAGAGGCTACCACCAACCACGACGTAAAAGCGCTGGAATATTGGCTTAAAGAAAATTTTTATGCAAATAGCGAGATAAAAAAAGCTAGTGAATTTATCCACTTTGCTTGCACGTCAGAAGAT
>JBQTJZ010000154.1:0-2413 GCA_052386615.1 Methylophilaceae bacterium | reverse complement strand
TATCTGGGGTGATCCGGTGAATATGGCGAGCCGCATGGAAAAAACGGGTTTGCCGGATACGATCCATGTGAGCGAATTCACTTATCATCTGCTAAAAGTCAACCACACGTTGGAATCTCGCGGACTGATTGAAATCAAAGGCAAAGGCGAGGTTAACACTTATCTGCTAAAAAGCTAGTGTTAACCTCACTTTTTGGGTGAAATCTTGCTTAGCTGGTTTTGGTTGTATGGATCACATCGTATATAATCCCGTACCTGTCTGTACGGAAGAGTGGATGAGCGGTTTAAGTCACCACCCTGGAAAGGTGGCACAGGGGTAACCCTGTCGAGGGTTCGAATCCCTCTCTCTCCGCCATCGATTAACGCTGGCGGCCTAATGTGTATTATCGATATCACTTAAATCTGCAGTGGAAAAGCGCTTAGCTTCAACGTTGGCGTTATTGTCGATTTCACTAAAATCGTCCAACTCTTCGCCCGCTAAATCTTCTAGCATCTGATCTAGCATTTTAATTTTATCTAAGCTTTTTATTGTGGTACTAGACATGATAACCCCGTCCTTTCTACATAATTAAAACCAGCAATGCGCCAGTATTTTATAATAAGCATTTTTTATGCCAATATGTGGCTAGAGTAGCTTAAAATAGAATGATGAAACCGGTACACATTTGTGAGCTATGATTGAGTTCTGCGGGATGGAAAAGACATGAAAATGAGTTTAACCACAATAGATGCACCAGTTACCCCTACGTTAAAGCAGGCTTTTTGGTATTGGCTAAAGCTTGGTTTTATCAGTTTTGGCGGGCCTGCTGGACAGATTGCGATTATGCATCAGGACTTGGTAGAAAATAAGCGCTGGATTTCTGAAAAGCGGTTTTTGCATGCGTTAAATTACTGCATGGTGCTTCCCGGCCCTGAGGCGCAGCAACTTGCAACTTATATCGGTTGGCTAATGCATAAAACACGTGGTGGGTTGCTGGCAGGAGGTTTGTTTGTGCTGCCATCGTTACTTATTTTAATTGTTCTAAGCTTTATTTATATGCAATACGGAGATCTCCCAGCCGTCGCAGCGGTACTGTATGGGATTAAACCTGCCGTAGTGGCCATTGTGTTATACGCAGCTTATAGGATAGGCTCACGTATCCTTAAAAACAAAGCACTGTGGGTAATCGCGATAGCATCTTTTACGGCAATTAGCGTTGTTAAGATCCCTTTCCCGCTGATTATTTTATCTGCAGCTTTGCTGGGGTTTGTGGGCAATCGTTACTTGCCGAATTTATTTAGGGGTGGGGTGGGGCACAAAGCGGCTGATAAGCACTTTGGCAAAGCCGTCATTGATGACGATACACCAACACCAACACACGCCATTTTTAATATGCAGCGCCTTATTAAGGTGGCAGTGATTGGTGTTGCGATTTGGTTGGCCGCAATGACCTTGCTGATTATTTTCATTGGCTGGGAGGCAGTCCTGACAAAAATGGCCTGGTTCTTTACCAAAGCGGCGTTACTCACTTTTGGTGGTGCGTACGCTGTATTGCCTTACGTGTATCAGGGCGCGGTGACCCATTATGCATGGCTGACCCCGACGCAAATGATTGATGGCTTGGCTTTGGGCGAGACGACACCGGGCCCACTGATTATGGTGGTGGCATTTGTAGGGTTTGTTGGTGGCTGGACGCAGGGCGTGCTAGAAGATCCGTTGTTAGCGGGGATGGTTGCGGCAAGTTTAGTTACTTTCTTTACATTTTTGCCATCATTTGTATTTATTTTTGTTGGTGCGCCATTTATCGAATCTACCAAGCATCATTTGAAACTGAATGCACCATTAACAGCCATTACAGCTGCTGTGGTGGGCGTGATAGTAAGTTTGGCATTGTTTTTTGCACAACATGTGTTTTGGCTTAATGGTAGCGCTAGCCTCGATTGGTTGGCGCTATTAGCCGCTATTGCAGGGTTTATTGCATTATTCAAATTTAACATGAGCGTAGTTAAGCTCATTGGCGTGTTCGCCTTATTGGGCTTGCTCCATCAATGGTTGGTTTAAGTTGTTTAGAACGAATATTTTCTTTAACAGTCACACATCTTAACCATCAAGCTAAGGTAAAAATAGATGAAAAACTTGGGCATTAAAGCAATTCTTATGTGTTTCTTATCCGGGGTAAGTGTGATGGCAAATGCAGCATGTAACGGGCTTTATAATCATCAATTCACCACTCTTCAGGGCGAAGCATTTAACCTGTGCGATTATCAGGATAAACCAATTTTGGTGGTAAATACGGCTAGCAAGTGTGGCTTCACCCCGCAGTTTGAATCACTTGAAGGACTGTATAAAAAATACAGACAACAGGGTTTGTTAGTGATTGGCTTTCCCTCTAATGATTTTAAGCAGGATCCCGGCAACAACAAACAAATTGGA
>JBQTJZ010000153.1:0-3782 GCA_052386615.1 Methylophilaceae bacterium | reverse complement strand
TCAACCAAAATGATTTTGATGAAGACTATGAAGAATATGGCAGCGCGAGCAACTGGGATGAAGGTAGCAAACAAAATAATAGTGACGATGATGATGGTGATTTTACGCGTCAAGAAATTGTCGCTGAAGATTTACGCGAGCACCTGCTTAGCCAGCTCAAGCTGATGCCGTTGTCAGAACGAGACCAGAACTTAGTGTTGCTACTCATCGACAGCGTCAACGAAGATGGCTATTTGGAAACGTCTTTAGAGGAGATTGTAGAATCCCTTCCGCTAGAACTAGAAATCGATTTACTCGAACTACAAACTGCGCTTAAGCATATTCAGAACTTGGATCCGCCTGGTATTGGCGCACTCAACTTGCAGGAGTGCATCTTGCTACAGCTCAATGTACTCCCTAAAAATACGCCTGATTTAACTTTTGCCAAAACGATTGTGGAAAAACATTTGGCCGTTTTAGCCAATAAGGATTTTGCAAAGTTGCGCAAGCTGTTGAATTGCAATGAAGAAAGCTTAAAAAATGCGCAAGCACTAATTAAACAACAGAACCCACGTCCAGGCGCACGCTTTGCGCAATTTAGCTCGGATCATTTTATTCAACATGAAGTGCTGGTTAAAAAGGTCAAAGGCATTTGGATTGCCACGCTCAACGATGGTGTCATGCCTAAATTACGCATTAACCAAATGTACGCTGATATTTTGAAACGCAATCGTGAAAATTCGAGTCAGTACCTGCAAAGCCAGATGCAGGAAGCACGCTGGATGATTAAAAATATTCAACAACGATTTTCGACCATTTTGCGTGTTTCGCAAGCGATTGTGGACAGACAACGTAACTTTTTTGAACACGGCGAGATTGCCATGCGGCCATTGGTATTGCGCGAAATTGCAGAAGAGCTTGAATTACACGAATCTACTATTTCACGGGTGACTACGCATAAGTATATGCTTACGCCACGCGGCGTATTTGAACTCAAATATTTTTTTGGCAGTCATGTCGCGACCGATGCGGGTGGCGAATGTTCCGCCACCGCCATCCGTGCGCTTATCAAACAATTAGTTGCTGAAGAAAATATTAAAAAACCGCTTTCAGATAATCAAATTAGTGATATTTTGGCTAAACAAGGCATCGTCGTTGCTAGACGTACCATTGCTAAATATCGTGAATCGCTCAATATTCCACCTGCCAATTTAAGAAAATCATTATAAAAAATCTCGGTTAGCCCATCTGGCTAGTTGCATGCAATTGCCAAAGGTGTACACTAAAATTGTTCTAAAAGTGAAGCCTAGGCCATTTGGTTAAGGTAAAAACTTTAGGGCAATTAAAAGGAGCAAGTAATGAACTTACAATTAACTGGACATCATTTAGAAATCACTCCTGCATTACGCGATTATGTACAAAGTAAACTAACAAGAATCAGCAATCATTTTGATCATGTGATTGATGTAAAAGTCACCATGCGTGTAGAAAAACTCGCCCAAAAGGTTGAGGCCACGCTACATGTACCAGGCAGTGATTTACATGCCGAGTGCAGCGACGAAAATATGTATAGCGCGATTGATATGTTGACGGATAAGTTAGATCGTCAAGTGGTTAAACACAAAGAAATACATGGCAATCATCATAAAACCAATGGCGCAGTTAAGCACCAAACGGTAAACTAATGCTTTAACTATGGCTCAAATTAACGTTTCTGAGCTATTCAAAAAAACCCGCCTCAAGCTCAAACTCAATTGGATTGCTGGGCTTGATGGCGGCAAAAATCAACTTAATTCAGAAAAAGTGACCAAGCCTTCACTGGCGTTGATTGGTCATCTCAATTTTGTGCACCCTAATCGTGTGCAAGTACTCGGTTGTGCTGAAATGGATTATTTACGTAGCCTAAGCATTATCGCCATGCAGCAGGCTATCAGCAATTTATACTCTGCGGATTTAGCCGCTGTAGTGGTTGCTAATGGTGAAAAGCCGCCCAATGAGCTTATTCATGCTGCAGATCTGCACAATACCCCTTTATTTACAACACCGATGCAAAGTCCGCAGTTAATGGATTTATTAAGCCATTATCTCAAACAGGTGATGGCAGAATCGACCAGCATGCATGGCGTATTTATTGAAGTACAGGGATTTGGAGTGCTCATTAAAGGCAACCCTGCTGTTGGGAAGAGTGAGTTGGCGTTAGAGCTTATTTCGCGTGGACACCGTTTAATCGCAGATGACATTGTCGATTTTTATCGTATCTCACCTGATCGACTCGAAGGGCGCTGTCCCGAATTGTTGCAAGATTTTTTAGAAGTAAGAGGTTTGGGCGTGTTAAATATTCGTGCACTATTCGGTGATAATTCAGTTAAACCCACTAAGCCACTCGATTTAATTATTCAGCTAGAATTGGCAGATTTGCAGTCTCCACAAGTATTAGATCGCCTTAATGTTAAAATGCAGCATGAACGTGTACTAGATGTGAACATCACTAAAGTAGTGATTCCGATTGCCGCCGGTCGTAATATTGCAGTACTGGTTGAGGTGGCGGTACGCAATCATATTTTGCTGATGCGCGGTGTTAATGCAACACAACAGTTTGCGAAACGTCAAAAACAGCTCATGCTTAAAGAGAGTAAGAAATAATCGTAATGCATTTAATCATCGTCACAGGTTTGTCTGGTTCTGGTAAAAGTATTGCCCTGCGCGCTTTGGAGGATAGCGGCTTTTATTGTATCGATAATTTGCCAGCCACATTATTGCCCCAAATTTCACATCATCTTGATGCCCATAATCAGACTAAAGTGGCGATTAGTATTGATAGTCGCAGTGCGGCTTTGGAGGCTTTGCCTAGCGCCATCGATCACCTTAAACATAGTGATAATATCGTTGAAGTCTTGTTTTTAGAATCCAATATTGAAACGCTGGTAAAACGCTTTAGCGAAACCCGCCGCAAACACCCGCTAAGTGATAATGACACTACCCTTGCCGAAAGTATTGCGCATGAACGTGACCTGTTGGCTGGCGTGGCAAAGCTTGGTCACCATATCGATACAAGCAACTTAAGCGCAAACGCTTTACGCAACCATATTCGTGAACTCATTGCCCAACCCTCTAACCGCTTAGTCCTGTTAATTACCTCTTTTGGCTTTAAAAATGGCATCCCATTAGATGCGGATTTTGTATTTGATGTGCGTAGCTTGCCCAATCCCCATTACGACCCCATATTACGAGTACTTACCGGTAAAGATAAGGCTGTTATCCAATTTTTAGAAAATACTCCCAATGTGCTTGAAATGCTTGCTGATATCAAACAATACCTCAAAAAATGGTTGCCGAGTTTTGAATTGGATAATCGTAGTTACCTTACTATTGCCATTGGTTGCACAGGCGGGCAGCATCGCTCGGTCTATTTTGTGGAGCAATTAGGTCAATATTTCAAAAAAGATTTACAACAAGTTATCGTTCGACATCGTGAACTAGATTAATGGATTTTTTACAGTATTCCATGTTAAGAAAGAAACAGAAAGCATGATAGGTATTTTAATTATTGCGCATGGTAATTTAGGCGAAAGCCTTATCGATTGTGTTAGCCATGTGTTAGGCAAGAGGCCGCCTCAATTACAAAGTTTAGCCGTGGGCACCCATGATGATCCATCGCAATTATTACCGAAGGCACTGCAACTTGTTAAAAATTTAGATACGGGTCAAGGTGTGTTAGTGCTATCGGATATGTATGGCGCAACACCGTGCAATATGGTTTTAAAACTACTAAGATCTGGGAACGCTGAAGGAGTGGCTGGTGT
>JBQTJZ010000152.1:0-7942 GCA_052386615.1 Methylophilaceae bacterium | reverse complement strand
AAAGCCTGCAGGCTTCTTTAAAGTTAATCGGCGATATAGAACGCATCACCACGCGTGTGGCGCTGAAAACAGCACGTCCACGCGATTTGTCAGGGTTGCGTGAAAGCTTGTTGCAACTGCCCTCGTTGCAAAATTTGTTATCCAGCAGTAAAGCCAGCTTGCTGGAAACGCTAGGCGCCAATCTACAGGCGCCTTCTGAGGTGCTTAATATATTAACAGCCATCAA
Organism: Methylophilaceae bacterium; assembly: GCA_052386615.1. Taxonomy (GTDB): domain Bacteria; phylum Pseudomonadota; class Gammaproteobacteria; order Burkholderiales; family Methylophilaceae; genus JBQTJZ01. The sequence continues at coordinate 7,716 of JBQTJZ010000152.1, read as the reverse complement.
ACCAGAGCCTGCCTCTGTGTTGCGTGAAGGCGGGGTGATTGCCGATGGCTATGATGGTGAATTAGATGAATTGCGTGCCTTGCAAACCAACCACGGTGATTTTTTACTACAGTTTGAGGCAGCCGAAAAAGCGCGCACAGGCTTGCAAAATCTCAAAGTTGAATACAACAGTGTGCATGGTTTTTATATTGAAATTAGCCGTGCCCAAGCTGAAAATGCGCCAGCAGAATACCGCCGCCGTCAAACGCTTAAAAATGCTGAGCGGTTTATTACACCAGAGCTTAAAGCCTTTGAAGACAAGGTGTTAAGTGCGAATGAGCGCGCACTGGCGCGCGAGAAGTATTTATATGCGCAAGTGTTATTTGACCTCGAGCCCTTTATCGCTACCCTGCAAGCCAATAGCGGCGCGGTTGCCAGCCTAGACATTTTGATATGTTTTGCAGAACGTGCACAAGCTTTAAATTATGTGCAGCCACAATTTGTGGCTGAGCCAGGCATTGTTATTGAAGCTGGACGCCACCCCGTGGTGGAAAGTATCGCGCAACCGTTTGTGGCGAATGATATTGAAATAAATCCCTATCGGCAATTGTTGCTGATTACCGGCCCGAATATGGGCGGAAAATCCACCTTTATGCGGCAAACAGCTTTGATTGTATTGTTGGCACATTGTGGTGCCTTTGTGCCGGCAAATGTTGTTAAAATTGGTGAAATTGACCGAATTTTCACTAGAATAGGCGCGTCTGATGACTTGGCTGGTGGGCGCAGTACATTCATGGTGGAGATGACTGAAACGGCCAATATTCTGCACAATGCCACGGACCAAAGTTTGGTGTTACTTGATGAGATTGGTCGCGGAACCAGTACCTTTGATGGCTTAAGTTTGGCTTGGGCAGTCGCCAAACAACTGTTAGAAAAAAATAAAAGCCTTACCCTTTTTGCTACACACTATTTTGAGTTAACGCGTATTGTGGATGAGTTTAAACATGCCGCCAACGTGCATTTAGATGCAGTAGAGCATGACGGTAAAAATGGTAAGAAGATTGTGTTTTTGCACAAAGTAGAAGGGGGTGCTGCCCATATGAGTTACGGCATTCAAGTGGCGCAATTAGCGGGCATTCCCAAAAGCGTGGTTGCTGCTGCCAAACGTAAACTTACCCAGTTAGAAAACAATCAGATTCAGCAAAATAAGCATCAACCAGATATGTTTGTGACAGACTCTGAATCATTAGAAACGCCGCAACATTCCGCAATTAGCCAGTTAGAGGCGATACAGCCAGATGATTTAACGCCCAAACAGGCGCTGGAGTTGTTGTATCAATTGAAGGGACTTTTGTAGAGCGGATGAGTTTAGCAATCCGCCGGATGTTGAGTGGCGACAGGGGGGGTTAATCAATCGATACTGCGCGCTTAATTTACAGAGCTTCAACGATTCTTTGGCCATTTTTTTTGATTATGTAGGCAGGCACACCAACAACGGTAACATCTCTTGGTACATTTTTAACGACGACTGCATTAGCGCCCACTTTTGAGTTTTCGGCTATCGTAATGTCACCCAAGATTATGGCGCCTGCACCTATAGTTACGTTGTCCTCAATTTTCGGCAGTCCGTGGTTATCGACTGCCCCAATAGTCACTTGCTGATTTATCCAGCAATTAGCGCCAATTTTTTCTGCAATGATAATAGTGGAAAACCCATGCTGAATAAACAGACCAGGCCCAATAGTTTTTGTACAAATGTAGAGAGAAGGTAAGGGAGGGCATAAGAAGCTGAATAATCTACCGATCATTCCCACCCGATAGTAAAAAAGATTTCTAAACGCTTGATAATGACACATTAATTTCAAAAAAGACAAAACTCTTGCACCTTCATTTTTTTGGTTGAAGCAGACATCCATCCAGCGCAAGAGATCTGTATGGATAAAAGCATTTTTATTAGTGAATATCAGAATAGTTAGGTGCGGTAAAAGCATTGCTGATCTGATGAGGAATGCGATGGATTGTAAGATTTTTATCATAATGAGCAGTAATTTAGCACGAGCCTTTCATCATGCAACGCAATACTAGTCTAATCTGATGACAAAAATAAGTAATTTTTTCTAACCTTGCTCGGTTCTGCCGAAAATAGCACTTAGTGATGATGCCCACCTGCGCCATGGACATGTTGATGACTGACCTCTTCGCTACTGGCAGAGCGCACATCAGTAATGGTTGCTGTAAATAATAAACGCTCGCCCGCCCATGGGTGGTTGCCATCGACAACAACTTTGCCGTCGGCGATTTCGGTCACGGTATATAGAATCACTTCGCCCGTCTCGTCTTCGCCCTCAAACTGCATGCCGATTTTTAAGTCTTTAGTAGGAAACTGCTTCGCGTCTTCCATTTGCACCAACTCTTCGTCATATTCGCCAAACGCATCTACCGGTTCCAGACTGACTGTAACCACATCGCCTACGTTTCTGCCATGCATCGCTTCTTCCACTTTTGGGAAGATGTTGTCGTAACCACCGTGCAAGTAAGTCACTGGATCAGTACTGGATTCCAGCACTTCGCCATCGCTATTTTTGAGTTCATAAGTCATGGTGACAACAGTGTTCATGGCAATTTGCATATAGAGTTCCTAAGACTAAAGTATGAGTAAACCAGAATTTTAATCTATTTTGAAAAAGGTTGCGGATGCTTTTGTCGCCATACCCATGGCGGTAGCGGCTTTTTACTTTTCCACAAACCGAGCTTATTTTTTCGTGCAGATTGCTCGGCGAAGGCTAGGGTTCCGTCTGCAGAGTAGCGGCTATTAAACCAGGCGTGTCCATTTTGGATCATGAGTAGACTCACATCTTGCTGATTACAATGCAATTTCCCCAAGCTTCGCTGGTATTTGTCAATGCCTGAAACATATACTTGAATGGGCATGTCTTTGCAAAATTGCATCAAGGCGCGTCGCGATTTTTTACCATAAGATTGATTGCGCTCGGGGGCATCGATATCGCTAAGACGCAATTTATACTTGGTAACGCCATCGTTAATTTTCACCGTATCGCCATCGTAAAAATGAGTAATGGTAAGCTGAGAGTAGGCATTAAAACTTAACCATAGCAGTAGCCAGACAATTAAGCGCACTTAATGCCCATGTTTGCTATCTAATAAACTATAGTGAGTACCAGGTTCCAGCACGGTAGGCACTGCTTCTGGCAGTAAGTTTGGATAATCTTTGCTGTAATGCAGACCACGGCTTTCGTGTCGCTCTATGGCGCTTTGAACAATTAATTCAGCCACTTGCAACAAATTACGTAACTCGATTAAGTTGTTGCTTACTCTAAAGTTGCTATAAAACTCATGCACCTCATCACGCAGCATATGAATACGATGCAGCGCGCGGCTAAGACGCTTGTTCGTGCGCACAATGCCCACATAATTCCACATAAAGCGTCGCAGTTCGTTCCAAGTATGGGTAATCAGCACCTCCTCATCGGCATCGGTGACACGGCTTTCGTCCCAATTCGGTAAGCTAGGAAGCCTATAAATATTGGCTTGCAGGATATGCTGCGCCGCTGCACGACCAAAAACCAAGCACTCCAGTAATGAATTACTCGCCAGGCGATTCGCACCATGCAGACCAGTGCAGGCGGTTTCACCAATGGCGTACAGATGAGCAATATCGGTGCAGCCTTTGTCATCTGTCATCACGCCACCGCAACTATAGTGTGCCGCCGGTACTACCGGAATTGGTGATTTAGTAATATCAATACCCAACGCTAAACAGCGTTGGTAAATCGTTGGAAAGTGTTGTCGAATAAAGGCGGCCGATTTGTGTGTGATGTCTAGATAAACGCAATCCAAGCCACGTTTTTTCATTTCAAAGTCAATCGCACGGGCGACTACATCGCGTGGTGCAAGCTCGGCACGCGTGTCGTGCTCTGGCATGAATCTGGTCCCATCAGGTAGCTTAAGTAGCCCACCTTCGCCGCGTACCACTTCGCTGATTAAAAAAGATTTGGCATGCGGGTGATATAAACAAGTAGGGTGAAACTGGATAAATTCCATATTCGCCACGCGGCAACCCGCGCGCCACGCCATGGCGACGCCGTCGCCCGTACTGACATCGGGATTAGTAGTATACAAATATACTTTACCCGCACCACCGGCGGCTAAAATCGTTTGCTGGGCAGCTATAGTCATGACCTTGCCACTGTTGTTATCTAGCAGATAAGCGCCTAAACAGCTATTTTCAATGACTTCTTTAACCGTTTTACTTTTATCTAGTTTTGACGTGGTGATTAAATCAACGGCAATATGATTTTCGAGAATAGTGATATTTACGTGCTCGCGAATTTTTTGCACTAGCGTTTTCTGTACTGCTTGCCCGGTGGCGTCTGCCACATGCACGACACGGCGATAGCTATGACCTCCTTCGCGGGTGAGGTGAAATGCACTATCATCGGCTTCGCGTGTGAAGCCCACACCTTGCTCAATCAACCATTCCACCGCTTCACGGCTCTGTTCTGCTACCATGCGCGTGACAGCGATATCACATAATCCAGCCCCAGCAACGAGCGTGTCCTGGATATGTGCATCTATCGAGTCATCACTGTTCAGCACGGCAGCAATACCACCTTGCGCCCAGCTACTGGCACTATCGTTAATTTCACGCTTGCTCACCAGGCATACTTTTTTTTGATCGGCCACCTGCAACGCCAGTGTTAGGCCAGCGAGGCCACTGCCAATAATGAGTACATCAAATTGTTGCGCCATAATGCATGAAGGTTGAATGAACTAATAGCAGTTTAACTGTGTCTTTATGCTTAAGCTAGCAAAGAAAAAAGTATCAATATTGAATTTAGCTGGGAGAAAATATGTTGCAAACGAGCAAAATTGAGGAATTATCCCGACCAGGTTTCGTACAAAGTGCCCTTACATCGTATACTACTGGGCAAGCCTTAAACGATAATGGCGAAATAAAAACAGGGAGTGTTACCTCGATGGCGGATAAGCCAAGCGATCAGCCTATCAAAGGGAATCGTGAGCTTGATCAAGTATTGGTGGAGCGTGCGCAGGCGGGCGATAAAAAAGCGTTCGGCATGCTGGTGGAAAAATACCACCGCAAGCTTGGGCGTTTGCTCGCGCGCATGATTCGCGACCAAGCAGAAGTGGAAGATGTCGTGCAAGAGTCTTTTATTAAGGCCTACCGTGCGCTCCACAATTTTAGAGGGGATAGTGCGTTTTACACTTGGTTGTATCGCATTGGTATTAACACTGCTAAAAATTACTTGGTTTCAATGGGGCGTAGACCGCAAGTGTTGCAAGATGTTGAGATTGAAGATGTTGAAAATTTTGAAGATGGCAATGAAATGCGCACCATGGAAACACCGGAAACCGCGTTGATGACTAAAGAGATTGCGCAAACGGTGAATGATACGGTGGCTAGTTTGCCAGAAGAGTTGCGTACAGCGATTACTTTGCGCGAGCTTGAAGGCTTAAGTTATGAAGAAATCGCAGACGTGATGCAATGTCCGATTGGTACAGTACGTTCGCGTATATTTAGGGCGCGTGAGACGATTGCGCTTAAGTTGCGCCCATTATTAGATACACCAGACGGTAAGCTATGGTAACAATACGTTAGAGGGATATGATGAAAGATCAATTATCTGCAATGATGGATGGTGAAATTGAGATTGAAAGCTCAGAGCATATTATTACGTCAATTAAATCGGGTGGCGAACTGAAAGAAGCTTGGCAGCATTATCATTTAATTGGTGACGTTATGCGTGGTGATGTGCATATGTGTCACGATTTTAGCATGCGGGTGATGCAGGCGTTGGACGCTGAGCCTACCATATTAGCGATTAATAAGAACGGTGTTGCACTAGCCGCCGCAGAAAAAACAGCCGCCAAAATGTCACTATTTAGAACTACCAAAGTTTGGTCTGTTGCGGCATCGGTGGCGGCGGTCATGTTTGTGGGTTTAATGGTGTTGCAGCAACAATTAGGTGATTCCGAAGAGGCATCACCGGTCGAAATCGCACAAAATATCCCGTTAGAATACCTGCAAGCGCATCAAGCTGCTGCGCCTAGTGGAGCAGCCTACTATATTCAAAATGCGAATTACCAGAATGGTAACTTTATAGAGCCGCAAAAATAATGTTACGTGTTTTTTCAGGGCTGGTGGTTTTATTGGCAAGTTTAACTGCCCATGCCGACGACCCGTGGCAGTTGTTAGAAAAAACCGCTTACGCAGCGCGCGAGCTTAATTACGAGGGCCAATTTATTTATCAAAATGGCAATCAGCTACGCACAGTGCAAATTACCCATATGAACAATGGTGGCCGCGAATTTACACGTAATATGGTATTAGAAGATAAGCCCCGCGAGGTTTACAGTCAAGGGAGTGATATCGTTATTTTTCAGCCAAAAAATCAGAAAGTTATGATTGAAAAAAGACGAGGCCAAAATCTTTTCCCAGCGATGTTGCCAACAGATATGCGCTTGATTAAATCCAGTTATACGGCGCGCCTAGGCGCTACAGACTATGTTGCTGGTCGCCAAGCGCAAATTATCGAGCTGGTTCCCAATGATGCGTATCGCTATAGCTATAAAATATGGGCAGATAGTGAATTTGGGCTTTTAGTGAAAATGACGCTACTTAATAACAAAAATGAAACGTTAGAGCAAATTTACTTTAACCAGCTCAGCATGTTAACTTCACAAGATTTAAATTGGTTTCAACCTAAAATTGATGTCAGCAAAAGCTATGTGATGGAAGATGCCACTTCGGTAACACGCGTGACCGATGATTGGATTGTGGCACAGCTCCCATCGGGCTACCGTAAGATTGAGCATGTGCAACGCACAGTACCGGGCAAGCTTACACTGGTTAACCAAGTGATTTTTTCTGATGGCATCGCATCGGTTTCCTTGTTTATTGAGCCCATTACCAAAGGCAAACGTCCGAAAATGGGACATATGCTCATGGGATCTACCAATATTTGCGCGAATGTGATTGATGGTCATCAAATCATTGTGGTGGGTGAAGTGCCTGCTGAAACCGTACAGCAAATCGCAAAAGCGGTCAGTTTTAAAAAACACCTTAGCGCAAACAAATAATTGTCAGCATCACCATGATAGAAGAACACGCCGTTATTCTTAAGCTGGAGACTCTCGTCTCCGAGCCTCCGACTGAAAATCAATCAGTGGCCACTTTGGAAATTGTTCGCAAAACTGCTTGCGGCTTATGCGGACAAACCCAAGGTTGCGGCAATACGATCTGGGGTAAGTTACTTAGCCACAAATCGACCCAATTCAAGGCACAAAATCTTATCAACGCAAAAGTAGGCGATAGCGTTATTGTGGGGATAGATGAAAGCGCACTGATGAAAAGCGTGCTACTTTTATACATGGTACCCCTTGTAACCATGCTGTTGGGCGCCATATTAATAGCGCAGCTGTCAGCATCTGAGTTGCTAGCGATGTTGGGTGCGTTGGTAGGGTTGCTGCTAGGTTTTCTGTGGGTAAAGGGGCATACTTCTGGTCGGGTTTATTATCAGGCGCATCAACCCAAGATATTGCGACTGGAATCTGCGCAGTTCAATGAAAAAATCATTCAATTGGAATAAAACTTTATATTTTTTTAAGGTGAATAGATGTTAAGACAATTAATTTTAAAACAATGGGTGTCAGTAGCTGTGCTTGCGGCGTTGCTCGCGTTAAGCAGTATTCATCAAA
>JBQTJZ010000151.1:0-12240 GCA_052386615.1 Methylophilaceae bacterium | reverse complement strand
ATCATTTCCGATAAGCTTGAGTGGATAGCCGCTGAGAAAGCAGACATGCAAGGCACCGAACGAGATACATTACAAAATGCGATAGAAAACTGGCGAGTCGATTGGGTTTCACAAAATACCGATCAGTATTTAAGCCATTACTCAAAAAATTTCTTCTATCATGGTGGCGGCTTGTCAAAATGGTCCGATTACAAACGTGGCATTCAAGCAGGCAAGCCTAAGGTAAGCGTTCACATCAACGATGTCAGCATGTTTAGTTACCCCATTAAGGAATCTGGTGCGCATCATTCAAATGCAGAGCCACCTATGGTGGTCGTGAATTTTGAACAGGATTTCAAAAGCCCTGCGTTACAAAATAAAATGCGTAAACGCCAATATTGGCAATATGAAAATAATCAGTGGAAAATTATCTATGAAGGTGCCGCCTAAAACAATGCAATTTACTCAATGGAAGTACTGGTTATGCGCCCTATTGTTTGCTACAGTTACCGCCCAGTCACAAGCCTCAACACGTGTGCAAATCGAAACATCGCAAGGTAATATCACACTAGAACTTTACCCAGAGCAAGCACCGAAAACGGTGGCTAATTTTTTGCAATATGTAGCAGATGGTTTTTATGAAAATACTATTTTTCATCGTGTGATCAACCGCTTTATGATTCAAGGCGGTGGATTTGAACGTGATTTAACTGAAAAATCAACCCGTGCGCCTATTGTAAATGAGGCCAACAATGGCCTGTTGAACGAGATTGGCACCATTGCCATGGCGCGTACGATGGATCCGGACTCGGCCACTGCACAATTTTTTATTAACCTTAACGATAACCAGTTTTTGAATCACACCAGCCCCGACCCTGAACAAATCGGTTATTGTGTGTTTGGCAGGGTGGTAGATGGCTTAGATATCGTGCAAAAAATCGGATTTAGCGCTACCGGTAATGTGGGGCGTCATTCTGATGTTCCTATCAAACCGATTACGATTAAAAGTGTTAAGTTATTAGCCGAAGCGACTGCAAACTAATTTTTAGTTGTTCCCCTTTACTCATATTTTTAAGGATACATTTTGGTAAAACTCAGCACCAATTTTGGCGAAATCACCCTTGAACTTAATACCGAAAAAGCCCCTGTCACTGTTGCTAATTTTTTACAGTATGTAAAAAATGGTTTTTATGACGGTATCATTTTTCACCGCGTCATGAATGGTTTTATGATTCAAGGTGGCGGATTTGATATCAATATGCAACAAAAACCCACCGAAGCGCAGATTAAAAATGAAGCCAATAATGGTCTAAGCAACGACCGATACACCATTGCCATGGCGCGTACTTCCATTCCCGATTCTGCCAGTAGTCAATTCTTTATCAACGTGAATGATAACGATTTTCTTAATCACACTGCGCCAACCCCAAGTGGTTGGGGTTATTGCGTGTTCGGCAAAGTGATTGATGGGATGGATGTAGTGGATAAAATTAAAGCGGTCAAAACCACGAATAAGGCGGGACATCAAGACGTGCCAGAAGTCGCTGTGATGATTGAAAAAGCCACTCTTTGTTAAGGCTGTGCACGAGTTCAATTGGACCATAGCCTATTTATTTCTGATTTGCACTTATGTGATTCACGACCACACATCACACAAGCGTTTGTTAGTTTTCTAGAAAATATCGCCGTTCGCGCCCAAGCACTTTACATCTTGGGTGATTTATTCGAATACTGGGCAGGAGATGATTCGATGGATACAGGCAATCATGCCGAGTCAATCACAGCGCTCAACCAATTAAACGGGCGTGGCATTCCAATCTATTTAATGCATGGCAACCGTGATTTTTTGCTGAGCAGCTCGTTTGAAAACGCCACTGGCATTAAAATTTTACCCGATCCTACTCTGCTCACCCTTTATGGCAAGCGCGTACTGTTAAGCCATGGCGATAGACTATGCACAGACGATGTCACTTATCAGCAGTTTCGCAATCAAGTACGCACGGACAAATGGAAAACTGAGTTTGCAAGTCAGCCTTTAGCTAGCCGAATTGCCTATATTGAACAACTACGTGCAAAAAGTGAGCAGGAAAAATCCGTTAAATCCATGGCCATTATGGACGTCAATAAAACCGCCGTTGAGCATTTATTGGCTGAATACCATTATCCCCCACTTTTAATTCACGGACACACGCATCGTCCGATGAGACATCTACACACATTGAATGGTCATCGCTGTGAGCGCTGGGTGCTAGGCGATTGGTACGAGCAAGGAAGTTATTTAACATTAGACAGCAGCGGCTGTCATCCGCAAAAGCTATAAAAAATGCGCGATCAAAGTCTATTCATAACGCCATACTCTAAATAACCAGGGATTTTTGTCGGATCTACCGCATCGATTTGTTCTGCCGCTAAAAATAGTTCTGCGTAACGCAAATAAATTTTCTCGCGCACAAACAAATCGAACACATCTGGATCGATATGGTTATCCAGCTTCATTCTTCCCAAAATAGCCAAAGTTTCCGAGAGTGTTTTAGCTTTCTTGTATGGCCTGTCTTTAGAGGTGAGCGCCTCGAATATATCGGCAACCCCCATCATCCGCGCCGGAATAGACATCTGTTCACGCGTTAAGCCCTTAGGGTACCCTTTGCCATCCATGCGTTCATGATGTCCGCCTGCATACTCGGGCACCCGAGTCAAATCTTTAGGATAGGGCAACGATTCCAGCATGTTAATCGTCACCACAATATGATTGTTAATCACCTTGCGCTCTTCTGGTGTTAGCGTACCGCGCGCAATGGATAGGTTATACACCTCATTCTCACTTAAAAACGAAACCGATTTTCCTGCGTCATCAACAACCTCGTACTTGGCGATTTTCTTGACCCGTTGTAAATCTTCTGGTTTCATCGATTCACCGCCGATATTGATATGCCGAATGAAATCTTTGTCCTCATTTAATTGCCGATTGATCGCATGGACATCCTCTTGTAAGGAATTGAGATTAAATTTCTTACCCTCTTTTGCCGATTCCAGCATCATACGCAAGTAAACATTTTCGCGCTGTGTTTTTAATAGCTCAAAGCGTTGGTCAATCAAATGAATTCGATCAAAAATCATTTCCAGTTTGGTGGCCTTATCCATGACCGATTCTGGCGTCGTCACTTTACCGCAATCGTGTAGCCAAGCGGCAATTTTAAGCTCATAGATTTCTTTTTCTGTCATGGTGAAATCTCTGAATGGGCCTTTTTTGGTATTGATGGCAGCTTCTGCCAGCATCATGGTAAGCTCCGGTACGCGTTGGCAATGCCCTCCCGTATAAGGAGATTTTTCATCAATCGCATCTGCAATCAATTTAATAAAGGATTCAAATAGGTTTTTAAGCCCATTAATTAAATTTTGATTGGTTAGCGCAACCGCGGCTTGAGAAGCTAAGGACTCCACTAGGCGCTGGTGTGATTCGGTAAATGCAGTAATCTCTTGCGTTTTTGGTTCCATCGCATTGATTAGCTGCAATACCCCAATAATTTCATTGTCATGATTTTTCATCGGCACCGTAAGAAATGATTTTGACCGGTAGCCCATTTTTTCATCAAATTTGCGCGTTCCCGAAAAATCAAACCCTTCCGTGAGATAGGCATCTGGGATATTGATCGTTTGATCGTTTATTACACTATAAGCGGCCACCATATTGAGATTAGGTTTGCCATCCTCCAGATAAATCGGCAATGGCGGAAATGGGATAGATTTACCAGTAGTGCCGCCCATCATAATATTCAAACTTTGTGTACGCATAATTTCAAATTTTAGCTTTGCGTCATCTGTCACTAGATATAAAGTACCACCATCAGCATTAGTAAGCTCTTTTGCCCCGAGTAAAATCGTTTCTAGCAAACGGTTATGATCATGCTCAGACGATAAAGCAGATCCAATGGCGTTTAGCCGTTCTAGCTGGTTAAGCATTTGATTTTGTTGCATTAACTTACCCCACTTAAACTGGTTATCTAAAATATAGGAATTTTATTTTGAGTAAAATTCCATTTTGATGCCTGCAAGCTCAATCACATCTCGATGATTGAGCGCGTGCGCCTGCACGCCTATTGATTGTCCGTTGACCAAGGGATAATAGGCTCCTTCTACGTGCGTAATAAAATAAGCCTGCGGTCGTTTGGTGATCACGGCAAGTTGTTCCCCCGGTTTACCAATCTTTACCAATGCTTTATTTAATAATAATTGACGACCCGAATTTTCGCCATTTAACACTTGTAAATGTGCGCCAGCTTCAGCACTTGGCATAGCGGTGGCTGGTGTAACCTCTTTAGCCGCTACTGGTTCCGATGGGGTGCTTTCTTGTGTAGTGTTAACCGGCACAACATCATTCTCTACCGGAATTGCTGCTTTTTGGTTAGCTGAATTAATCAGTACCGTATTCGCAAAACCATCATTATTGGTTTTTTTGATTGAAGCTTCGTTGATAAACTTAAGTTGGTATTTACCGAACTCAATCACATCGCTATGTTGCAACACATGTTTTTTTATCAGCTTTTGATTAACGACAGTGCCATTAGTGCTGTTCATATCCTCTAGAAAGGAATCGTTACCCAAAGTCAGAATCGTTGCATGCAAGCCGCTTACCGCTAGGTTATCAATATGAATATCATTAGAGGGGCGACGCCCGATGGTGATGCGCTCCTTATTGAGCGCGAATTCTCCAAGCAACTTTCCATCCAGTAAAAACGCTAACTTCGCCATATTCGTCCTTAAAATCCAGTCTGTTACCCTAAATTTTTCCCAGTAACTTATTAACCCACTCATATCTTAGCGCAAACGTTTTTCTTACGCGCGCTATTATCACAGAGATATTATCTTTTCCGCCTTTATCATTGGCAAAGTGGATTAAATTAACTGCGGCATGCTCAATATTGACATCTGCCTCTATCAGCATGATACGTATCTCTTCGTTACTCACTAAATCCGTTAATCCATCCGAACACAATAAATAAATATCTTTTACTGCTGTTTCATATTGATGTACTTCAAGCTCCACTTCCGGGTCAATGCCTAAAGCACGCGTCACCAGATTTTTATTTCTCGAATGTTTGGCTTGCGCTGCAGTAATCTCCCCTGCATCAATCTGCGCTTGCAAAAACGAGTGGTCTTGCGTTAGCTGTACCAGCGTCTTGTTTCGCAAACGATACATACGTGAATCACCAATATGTCCGACGATAAGCTGGTTATCGGTAAACAATCCCGCCACTAAAGTCGTGCCCATTCCCCGACATTTTGGCTGTTGCTGAGAAATCTGATAAATCGCCTGATTTACCTGATTCACAGCCTGAGTGAGCATTTCAGATTCAGGCAGCAGTGCACCTTTTGCTCTGAATTGCTTGCGTTGCATTGCTTCCGCCAGTTCTGCCGTTATTGCCAATACGGCGATTTCACTCGCAATCTCGCCCGCTTTATAGCCGCCCATACCGTCAGCCAATATTACCAAACCAATGCTTAAGTCGCTGGCAACAGCGTCTTCATTGTGATCTCGGATTAATCCAACATCACTCATGCGAGCAATTTCTATTGCGCTAGTGACATCCATTCCACTTTACCTGGCAATTGCTAGATTAAATTTCATGTTATAGCTAGGTATTGTATTGGTTTTTATTTTCTAAATTCCTGTGGCCTAGCCCTTGCCGCTACTTTATCCAGAACCCCATTGATATATTTATGACCATCAGCAGCGCCATAGAGTTTGGCAAGTTCCACCCCTTCATTAATGGCTACTCGATAAGGAATGCTCCTATCAAACATCAGTTCAAACGATGATATTCGCAAAATAGCATGTTCTACTGGACTGAGTTCCCCCAACTTTCTATCAATAAAAGCAGAAATTTCATGATCTAACTCACTCAAATTGTCTGTTACGCCTACTAATAGTTGCTTAAAATAAACCTCATCTGCCTTGGTATAGTCGGGGTCATCTTGCATATCCAAAAACACTTGTTTTAATTCGCCCGCGTTTATCATGCTACGATAAACCGCTTTTAATACAAGTTCGCGAGATTTACGGCGATTTTGGCCACCTCTTGATTTTTTATTACTCTCTACCTGACTGTTACCCTCACTCATAACGCACGCACCAAATTCGCCATTTCAACCGCCACCTGCGCCGCCTCGGCGCCTTTTATATGCATACGCGCTAGCGCTTGATCGTCATTTTCTGTGGTTAATACTGCATTCGCCACAGGAACCCCCGTATTCAGTTGGACCTCAGATATGCCACGCGCAGACTCATTTGCAACCACCTCAAAATGATAGGTTTCGCCGCGAATAATAGCCCCTAAAGCAATGAGGGCATCAAATCGCTCGCTTAATGCCATATGCTGCAAAATGAGCGGGGCTTCAAGCGCACCAGGTACGGTAGCAATGTGAATATGCTCAGACTTTACCCCTAGTTTTAGCAATTCTGCATAACAAGCAGCAAGCAGCCCATCGCCTATATTGCTATTAAATCGTGAAAGAACCACTCCGATTTTTTTACCTGTACCATCCAGATTAATGCTTATTTTGTTCAAATCATTCTCTCATGTGCAAAAAACACCCATTTTACGCCATTTAAAGCAAACCTTTTTGCCTGCGTCTTGATTAAGTGCTAGCTAAATAATGACCATGCCTTTTGTAGCGTGCTCCAAATACCATAGCTAATTGGAATTAATACCGCCGCCCATGCCAACCGCACTAAAATAGGATGTTGTTCAGCATTTTCTTGCGTATTCTGTACAGCTTGGTTTGAGCTGGATTTCTCTTGATTCACTTTTTCGTGGCTAAGTTTGCGCACTGCGTCCAGTTCTTCATCCGTCATAAAATAGCGATCTGCCACCGGCCTCACCAACAAATTCGCAATAAATCCTATGACTAACATCCCCGCTAAAACCAAAAAAATGGGCGCATATATTTGATTAAAAGGAATTCCTGCCTCTAAGCGCGTGTCATGTAAATAATTCACCACCACCGGCCCCAAAATACCTGCAGTAGACCATGCCGTAAGCAAGCGACCATGAATGGCGCCCACAAACTGTGTACCAAACATATCGGCCAGATAAGCTGGAATTGTGGCAAAACCACCCCCATACATAGAAGCAATAATACAGAAGCAAGCCACAAATAAGGCCAACGACTTGAGCCCTGCCGCATAAGTAGCTGCACAATACAACATTGCTCCTAAAACGAAGAAAATAAAATAGGTGCGCTGGCGTCCAAGTTTGTCTGAAGAAGTTGCCCAGCCAATGCGGCCAAAAATATTAAAAAGTGAAATTAAGCCTACAAAGCCAGCACCTACAGCCGCCGCCGCAGTGGTCAACGCTTCGTCTTTTTTAATTTCAGCAAAGCTGATATCCCCTTGATTAATTAAGGCGCCACCAAAAGTTTCCTGCAACATAGGGGCTGCTGCGCCAATAATGCCAATGCCGGCAGAAACATTCATGCATAACACGATCCATAGCAACCAAAACTGCGGCGTTTTATGCGCGTTTTTCAGATGCACGTGTTTTGAGGCAATCATAGTGTTTTTCTGCATGTCGGGCGGTATCCAATTGGCAGGCTTCCAACCGGTCGGCGGCACACGATAGCCCAAGGCGCCACAAAGCATGAACACAAAATAAATAGCGGCCATTGCTACAAAAGTTTGCCACACCCCCACACTAGCGGGTGTTGCAAAATAGGTCATGAGCTTAGTAGCCAGCGGTGAGCCTATCATTGCGCCACCACCAAAACCCATAATCGCCATGCCTGTAGCCATACCACGACGATCTGGAAACCATTTAATCAGCGTAGAAACTGGCGAGATATAGCCTAAGCCCAAGCCAATACCCCCAAGCACACCGCTACCTAACCACATCAACCATAATTGATGCGTATATACTCCATAGGCAGAAATGAGTAAACCACCGCACCAGCACAAAGTCGAGACAAACCCGGCTTTGCGTGGCCCTTCACGCTCTAGCCAACCACCCCACAGCGCTGCAGAGCAACCCAGCAATACAAAAAATAAAGTGTACATCCAACCTAAATCAAACTGTGTCCAGTTACAGTCGGTGGCAAATAGCGCTTTTGCTGTACCCGATAATTTTTCACCAAAGGTGGTTGCCCCTGCAGCGCACGCGGCAAGCGGCTTACCCTCTACATCCATTAATGCATTGCCCAAAGGTTTCCAGAACACGCTGAACCCATACGCCATGCCAATGGATAGGTGTATTGCGAGCGCGGCTGGTGGTACTAGCCAGCGATTGAAATGTGCATTTGCAATAGTATTTTCTTTAGCTAAAAAACTGGCCATGCCGCCCCCTGATGTGATTTTTTGATTGCTTATTTAAGCTGAGTTACATAGTGTTACAAAAAACTGAAATTGGCAATTAGCTAAACAATTGATCGCATAAAAACTTTTGATATTTGTCATAAATATGTCATATTAAAGTCACAAAATGCCAGCATCATGATAATTTTATATGGATAACAATGCCCGCTAATATTTTAGTTGTGGAAGATGAACCGGCGATACAAGAATTACTTGCGCTTAACATCACGCAAGCAGGTCATGCACCTCTGCGTGCAATCAGTGCAGAGCATGCGCAAGAACTCATGCGCTCGACAATACCTGATTTAATTTTGCTGGACTGGATGTTGCCTGGTATGAGTGGAATTGAGTTCGCACGCAAACTTAAATCAGACAATCAAACCAAAACTATCCCTATTATCATGCTCACCGCGCGTGGCGATGAATTTGACAAAGTGCGCGGACTGGAAGTCGGTGCGGATGACTATGTCACCAAGCCATTTAGCCCGCGTGAACTGAATGCTCGCATTAAAGCTGTGTTGCGTCGTCGTGCGCCGCAAATGACAGATGATCCGATACAAATTCAAGGTTTGTTGTTGGATCCAACCACCCACCGCGTCAGTGGTAACGGTGTTCACGTAGATTTAGGACCAACCGAGTTCAGACTACTCCATTATTTTATGAGCAATGCCGAACGCGTACATACCCGTAGCCAGTTGCTTGATAAGGTTTGGGGCGATCGTGTCTTTGTAGAAGATCGCACAGTGGACGTGCATATTCGACGTTTGCGTAACGCACTTTCGGTTTCTGGACATGAAGATTTAATCCAAACCGTACGCGGTGCCGGTTACAGGCTTTCGTCACAAACGCATTAAAATTTCAACACGCTTCATTCAAGCCTCAAAAAAGCTCCTATAATTAAGCTCACTTATTTCTAGTGAGTAACCATGCAAGACATTCGTAATAAAGTCATTTGGTTAGGCATCTACTTGGCGATTCTGTGCCTCATTATTGGCGCAAGCGCGGGGGTTGTCAGCGCGTTGATTGTGCTTGCCATTGGGTTAGCAATTTACCTGGCAGGGCATATTTACTGGATCTACAAGCTGCAAAACTGGCTCAAGAATCCAACACCCGATGATGTGCCTGATGGGGCTGGCGTGTGGGAAGATATTTTCTCTGCTCTATTTCAAAACCAGCGCAAACATATACGCTCTGAAGTTGAGCTGATGACTGCGCTGGAAGGCTTCAAACGCGCTACCAATGCACTGCCAGACGGCATTGTCGTGCTCAATCAGCGCAATGAAATAGAGTGGTGTAATCCACCCGCAGAAACACAGCTTGGACTAGACTTGAGCAAAGATATTAATCAGGTGATTCACAATTTTGTGCGTTATAGCGAGTTTATTACCTATTTACAAAGTGATTATCATGGCGAGCCCATCTTACTAAAGTCCATTCGCAACCCTGAAACTAGCCTGCAAATCCAACTTATCCCTTTTGGCAGCGAGCAAAAATTACTCATCTGTCGTGATGTTACCGCGCAGGAAAAAATTGACACTATGCGCCGCGATTTCATCGCTAACGTCTCGCATGAACTACGTACCCCCCTTACCGTGGTCGGTGGCTTTCTGGAAACATTGATTGACACCAAGGACGCGGTGGCAGATAGCGCCAAAAATTATTTCGATATGATGATAGAGCAAACCAGCCGTATGCGACGCATCATCGAGGATTTGCTCACATTATCCCGCATTGAAAGCAATACCGAAGTGCCTGAAGACACGATCATTAAAATGGCAACGCTATTAAAAATGATTCAAAATGACGCCAAGGCACTTAGCAATGGCAAACACAAAATTCACCTAGATGCCGATAAAAATCTGAATATCACCGGAAATCAAGAAGAATTGCTGAGTGCGTTTACCAATTTAGTCAGTAACGCAATCAGATATACCCCTGAAGGGGGCAATATTTTTATTGTTTGGCAAATCAACGAAGGTAAGGCCGTATTCAGTGTACGTGACACAGGCATTGGGATTGAGCAGCATCATATCGATAGACTTACCGAGCGATTCTATCGAGTTGACCGCGGTCGCAGTCGCGATACTGGTGGCACGGGACTGGGATTGGCGATTGTTAAACATATTTTAAATCGGCACAAAGCCAAGCTCGAAATTACCAGTCAGTTTGGCAGTGGTAGCACCTTTAGCATCGAGTTTCCTAAATCACGTGTGATCAAAAAACAGGCTGAGATTGCTGCATGAGATTAGCTTGCCTGTGGGTAATCGCTTGTTTATTGGGTGCGTGCGCAACTACCCCTGTCGATAAAAATGTCGTGCCGGAGCGCGGGGATAGAAGCACCATTCACCAGCTCGCCAAAAATGATTTGGATCGTATCGCCGACATAGAGTTGTATGAAAACACACAGAGCTTACGCATTATCATGATTAAACTCTATAAGCGAAACCCGCGCGAGCTTGCCAAAAGCACCGCTGACCC
This sequence comes from Methylophilaceae bacterium, assembly GCA_052386615.1. GTDB lineage: Bacteria > Pseudomonadota > Gammaproteobacteria > Burkholderiales > Methylophilaceae > JBQTJZ01. The sequence goes on along the minus strand of JBQTJZ010000151.1, from coordinate 1,439 downwards.
TGTGGAGAAAATGGTAAATTGGGTATTCGATGGTGAGTTGCAACATCACTGGCAATTCAAAGAAATTGACCATAAACAAGGCACTGAAGCCATTTTTTTAGCTTTCGATGCGCATTATCAGGGTGACCGTGTGCTGCCATTTATTGTAGGCTTACAAACCATGCTAGCTAAAGCACACGATAACAAAAAAGAGTTTTACTTAACCGATAGTTTAGACCCACAACGCCTGTATAACGTAGCGCGCAACATTGAAATTGCTGCCTGGAAACTATCCACCAGTCGCGATGCAAATGGCCATTTATATCTGCTCAGCAACGAAATCAACGACAAAGACCGTAACTTAAGTTTTGAACGAGAATTTGGGAAAATGATTGGACGCACTGATTTATATGCAACCACCTTGGCCGAAAAGTCGCAACGGTTGATTTCACGCGTGATGCAAAGCCTAGCCACTGCTGTTTTCTTACCGTTTTAGATAACACATCTCCAGCTACCGTTCAGTCATAGGCAACTTCAACTATTCGAAAAAATCATCGCTAATTAAAGCTGCCTCATTACGAAATACTCATACCACTAGCTTAACAAATTCGCTACAACTGATTTTTTATCTGCGCTTACTTTGTCAACGCTAGATTTTTCTGCTACAGAGGCCACTTCAATCACACGTGCCACTTCTTGACCCGCCTTATTGAAAATAATCAAAGCAGGTAGCTCATCCTTACTCAATGCTAATTCTTTCAGGGAAGCTTTTAACTGCGATTCCATCGGCACCATTAATAACGGTTTATAGCCTGGATTGTGCTCAAGCTGCTCTGAAAGCAGATACGCCGCATCTGCTGCCATTTGCCCACGTTCCGAAACCATCATCATCACACCTTTATCGCTCACTTTTGCAGTCTGCATCATCAAGTTACGTACGCCATCAAAATTGGTTTCCGCAGTAACGCTAAAAGTAGTTAAAGCGAGAAACCCTGCAATTAAAAATGGGATTTTTGTTGAAGAACTATTCATGGTATTACTCCTTTCAAAAAAACAATACAAAATGTATTGCCGTTGTTTACCAGCATAAGCTGTGCCTAATCTATCTATTTCACATTAAATTCACATTGATGCTTAGGTAAAAATTAAATGTAGCAAAAACAATTACTTAAAAATTAAACATCTATTTCTCTACTTCGTCATACATTCGATTAATGCAATAAGTTAGTGCAAATGAATAAAAGTAGTGCACATACGCCATACTTGTATTGATTACTCTTTCACCTGCTTAAACGTAATGTTTTGCAATGCATATGGCTGTAACACATCCTCTTTCACATCTACGAACACAAAGAACAATAAGCACAGACATATCAACGCGTAAAATGCTCTAAACATTATTTCCATTAACCTCTCCTTAACTGCATAAGCAGTTGGCATGCAGAATAGTGAGCCCGCGT
>JBQTJZ010000150.1:0-1721 GCA_052386615.1 Methylophilaceae bacterium | reverse complement strand
GTAATCCTGCATCTCGTAGCCATCCATATGGCTGGACAGCAGAGAAGGCTGTAGAGAACGCGCGTGAGGAAGTGGCAAAACTTGTTAACGCTGACCCACGTGAAATCGTGTGGACATCTGGAGCAACTGAATCGAACAATTTGGCTATTAAAGGTGCTGCTCACTTTTACAGTAGCAAAGGTAAGCACATTGTCACTATTGCCACTGAACACAAGGCAGTGATTGATGCAGTGCGCGAACTTGAACGTGTAGGCTTTGAAGCCACTTATTTGGAACCTGAGCCGGATGGCTTAGTGGATTTAGCTAAATTCAAGGCGGCGATTCGCCCTGATACCGTGCTGGCCTCTGTCATGTTGGTTAATAATGAAATCGGCGTGATTCAGGACATTGAAGCTATTGGCAATATTTGTCGCGAAAATGGTGTGATTTTCCACGTGGACGCGGCACAAGCGACCGGTAAAGTAAAAATTAATTTAGAAATGCTACCAGTAGATTTAATGAGTTTTAGTGCACACAAAACTTATGGGCCTAAAGGCATTGGTGCTTTGTACGTGTGCCGCAAACCACGCATCCGCATTGAAGCACAAATGCATGGCGGTGGTCATGAGCGCGGCATGCGTTCTGGAACCCTCGCTACGCACCAAATCGTGGGAATGGGCGAAGCGTTTCGCATTGCACGCGAAGAGATGGCGACCGAAAACGAGCGTATTCGCATGTTGCGCGACAAACTTTTGCATGGCCTGCAAACCATCGAAGAAACTTATGTGAATGGTGACTTGGCGCACCGCGTGCCGCACAATCTGAACATGAGTTTTAATTATGTAGAGGGCGAATCGTTGATTATGGCAGTAAAAGGGATTGCGGTTTCCAGCGGCTCGGCTTGTACCTCTGCCAGCCTTGAGCCTAGCTATGTGTTACGCGCTTTAGGACGTAGCGATGAACTTGCCCACAGCTCGATTAGGTTTAGTATTGGTCGTTTCACTAGCGAAGCCGACGTGGATTATACGATTGCTTTGCTCAAAGAAAAGATTGAGAAGTTGCGTGAATTATCCCCGCTTTGGGAAATGTTCAAAGATGGAATTGATATTAGTAAAGTTGAGTGGGCAGCCCACTAAGGAGTACGAAAATGGCATATTCAGATAAAGTTTTAGATCACTACGAGAACCCCAGAAATGTAGGTTCATTAGATAAAAATGATCCGCAAGTTGGCACCGGCATGGTGGGTGCACCTGCTTGTGGCGATGTGATGAAACTCATGATTAAGGTAAACGATGAGGGCATTATCGAAGATGCCAAATTCAAAACCTATGGTTGCGGCTCTGCAATCGCCTCCAGCTCACTCGTTACGGAATGGTTAAAAGGCAAAACAGTAGATGAAGCCTATGCTATTAAAAATTCCGCTATTGCAGAAGAGCTTGCTTTGCCGCCCGTTAAAATTCACTGTTCGGTATTGGCTGAAGATGCGATTAAAGCGGCGGTGGCAGACATTAAAGCCAAACAAGCAGCGAAAGAGGCTGTTTAAGCATGGCGATTAGCTTGACCCCTGCCGCAGCTCATCGGGTAGAAAAATTTTTGGCTAATCGTGGCAAAGGGATTGGTTTGCGCGTTGGTGTCAAAACAACAGGTTGCTCTGGCATGGCGTATACACTTGAATTTGTAGATGAACTTACTGCCGAAGATATGGCCTTTGAAAGCCATGGCGTAAAAGTGATTGTAGACCC
>JBQTJZ010000149.1:0-2754 GCA_052386615.1 Methylophilaceae bacterium | reverse complement strand
TGGGGAAGCATTTTTTTATGGCAGCCAACAGCGGCTTGCCTGGCGCCAGTTTCCATTGACCATTAACGGCAGTTTCTTCTTTAGCAGGTATTTCCCAAGCCGCTTGCAAGCCCCTGAAATGATCAATTCGCACCATGTCAAATAAACCATTTTGCGTTGCCATACGCCCTAACCACCATTTAAAATGATCTTTCCTCATTTCACGCCAGTGATAGTGTGGGTTACCCCAGCGCTGACCAGTCGCTGAAAAGTAATCTGGGGGGACCCCTGCAACAACTTTCATGTTGCAACGCTTATCTAACTTGAACAAATGTGGATGCGCCCATACATCGGCGCTGTCATAGGCGACGAAAATGGGAATATCACCAAACATTGCAATACCTTTAGTATTAGCATAGCGTTTGAGTGCCGCCCATTGCTGAAAAAATAGAAACTGCGAGAATTTAATGATGTCAATTTCATCTGAGTACTGTTTTTTGAGCTGATGTAATGCGCTGTTGTCGCGTTTTTTATAATGTTCTGGCCATTGATTCCAGCTCAAATTTTCAAACTGCTTGCGCAGTAGCAAAAATAAAGCAAAATCGCCTAACCAATAAGCATGCTTGCGACAAAATTTTTGGAATGTTTGATATGATTCAGAGGCCGTACTCTTTGCAAATTGCGCATACACTTTCTCAATCAGTTTTTGCTTATTCTGTGGCGTTTGGTTAGTGCCGTAACTCACAAAATCTGCTGTAGAAAGCATGCCCTGTTCAGCTAATACCTGCATGCTGATAAAGGCCGGGTTGCCAGCATGCGCGCTTAGACATTGGTAAGGAGACCCCTCTTGGTGCGGCATATTCAGTGGCAACGTTTGCCAAACCCTAGCCCCCACTTCGCTCAAATAATCGACAAATTGATAGGCATTCGGCCCCAGCACGCCCAGAGGCAATGAGCTAATATGCAACAACACGCCTGCTTGACGCTGTTTTTTAAAGGCAGTTATGCGCACTATTTATTTTTCTTGTCCGCGCCTCATGGTTCCGCTCATCGTATCATTCGCGGCTTGTACAAAATTACCTGCACTGATGGGCACATTTAGCGCTTCAGGCACAGGTATTTTGAGCAATAAATATAAATTAGTTAGGTTGCGACGATACAACTGGTCGAAGCTACTCACACTCATGGCAGCGTTATAGTCGCCTAACCACCAAAACCAGTCAGATCCTTCACAAACCGAGAGTTGATCTTCACATTTTTTCTTTTCATCTGCATTCAGCTTGTTAGTTTTGATGACTTTATCGTAAGCTTTTTTTGCGTCACATAATAAATCCCAGCCACTGTTTTTATCCACGCTCCCTATCCAAGTGCTAAAAGTGCCATATACCCAGCTACCTGCTGAGATTTCTGATAAATTGCCACAATAAATCTTATAGGGGCTTTGTTTAGGTTTTTTTAGCGCTTGTACAACATCGGAAGGAGTTACCATCTCTATATTAGGATGATTTGCCAATGCTTCATATAGCTCTGTTAAAAAGTAATGTCCGTTGTAGGGATAGTATTCCCATGCGTTTTCTCCGTCTAATATCACGCAAACTACTGGATTTTCTTCACGCTGGTAGGTTTGATAGATATGTTCTAAAGTTCTGACAAAATCACCTACCGCATCTGCGCTATGCACTTTGGAATACTCGAAGCCAATCTTATCAGATAGCCTATCATCCCTAAAAAAGCAGACAATTTCCTCATTCCCTTTGCTCACTTTGTAGGGTTTGTATAGATAATCGTGACGCGACACCAGAGCCTTACTCGGATTCGATTTGCGCAAACTATTCACCAGCACACCTTCGCCCGAAGCAGCCCAATGCACCCCTGTTTTTGCCATTAATAGCAAGCTTTCTTTAGAAACCGCTCCTTCGGAAGGCCACATACCATGGGGCTCTAGCCCAAAACGCTGCTTATGTGAGATTTGGGCATCTTTTAAATGGTCAGTAGCGCGTTCAGATCCTCCGGGATAGGTTTTCGTTTTTGGCAGAATCGCATTAGGAATTGCGTCATGTGTGGTTTCAAAATCAATTAACAATGGCAAAATTGGATGAAAATGTGGCGTGCTGGTAAGCTCAATCTGCCCAGCTTCAGCTAGTTTTTTATAGCGTGGAATTAAATTAGCAATCAACTCGCCTATCAGTTCAAATAAAGCAACTCTGTCCTCGTTAGCAAACTGCTTACCCTTGATCATCAAATTTTTCACTAAAACATTATTCTGTCTGATACTTTCACCCATCCATGCCAGATGATACCAAACCAGTAAATCTGCTAAATACTGACCCGAAAGGTAATTTAAATCATCACGCCCATCTTCGGTTAAAAACTGGAACATTTTGTACAGCCGCTCGTAGTCCGGAAATGGTTTGAGCATTTTTTCATGATGGCTTTTGAAACAACTATCTTTAATCAGTCTGCGCTCTTCACGCGAAATAACCCATAAATCATTGGCGCCAAGTAATTTGAGAATAGGGTCTTTGACGCAACGTGTTTTGAACTGGTTAGCGTAGTCTTCCAGCTGATCCAGTAAAATTGGCACAAAATTAAAGCTTACGCGCGCTTTTGGATTCGCCTCCAAATGGTAGGCCATATCGCTGTAATCTTTAATCGCGTGCAGATAAGTCCATGGTAAAACGTACTCGCCGGTGAGCGAGTCACGATAGTCTGGCTGATGCATATGCCAATACAGTGAAATTAACAGTTTGGGTTGTCTCATAATTTTTGCTATCA
>JBQTJZ010000148.1:0-1611 GCA_052386615.1 Methylophilaceae bacterium | reverse complement strand
CTGGCTACATCGGCTACGGCATGCTTGACGCCGCTTGTCCAGGCCATGTTTTTAGCAGCCCCACTCCAGACCAAATGCTGGCAGCGGCTGAGGCTGTACATGTCGATAAAGGCGTGTTATTTATTGTTAAAAATTACGCTGGCGACGTAATGAATTTTGAGATGGCGAGCGAAATGTTAGGCTTTGAAAACGCCACCGTTTTAACCTCTGACGATTGCGCAGTGATTAACAGCACTTTTACCACTGGCCGCCGCGGTGTGGCAGGCACCGTGATTGTAGAAAAATGCGTGGGCAGCCTGGCGGAAACTGGCGCCAGTTTGCAGGATTGCAAAGCGCTAGGCGATAAAGTGAATGCCCGCACTGCCAGCATTGGCGTGGCACTTACCAGTTGCACTGTGCCCGCCGCTGGTCGCCCTACTTTTGATATTAACGACACTGAAATTGAAATGGGCGTAGGTATTCATGGCGAGCCAGGGCGCAAGCGCGAAGCGATGCGCGAAGCAGACGCCATTGTAAAAGATATGTTAACCGCTATTTTGGCTGATTTTAAGGTAAGGGATATCGAGACAAAGTGCGAGGTTTTACTGTTTGTTAACGGCTTTGGCGCCACACCGCTGATGGAGCTTTACTTAATTTACAACAGTGCCGCAAAATTACTGGCTAATACTGGCATGATGATTAGTCGTAGCCTAGTGGGAAATTACACCACTGCGATTGATATGGCTGGCGCATCCATCACCGTTTGCTTGCTGGATGATGAAATCAAACCGCATTGGGATAGCCCCGTGCACACAGCGGCTTTGCGCTGGGATAGGTAAAGGAATGTTCAACGCAGTGGCAACAAAGATGCATTAAACACACGAAGGGCTTTGCATGGATACTCAATTCGGTGAATTACCTGAAAAGCTTGTCCGCGCTTAATTACTGTGTTGAAAGTATTGTACAAATCATAGAAATACAGATTCAGAAAACACTGCGGCATTTGAAGCGAGCTTAACCTTAACTCTTCAGCGCGGAAATTTTGTATCAACGCACCTATTATTAAACCGTCTATTAAACCTTGAGGGGCGGTATTTTGGTTTAGGATTATTGGGGCGTAGCACGGAAGGCAGCGTGATACATCAGCTTCTGCTTTAGGCTTATGACGAGATTTTGGGGTGATTTTTTGATTTAAAAGGAGATTATGCGTAAACCGCAATCTGTTGATGCACTTGAAAAATTAGGAATGGTTAGACTTTCTAACTCATTTTATTTACGTGATTTTATGTATAGCGAAACAGCTAATTTTCATGGTAAATCTAATATTCCCGGTAACCCAGACCTAGCTATTGAAGTTGGCCGCAAGCTTTGTGAAGAGCTTCTCGAACCTTTAAATGCTACTTTTGGCCGCATTGCAATTCGCTCTGCATTTCGCTCATGCGAAATTAACCAATTTTGCAATGAAAATAATTACGGCTGCGCCAAAAATGAGGCTAACTATGCTGGACATATTTGGGACAGACTTGACACTAATGGCTTAAAAGGTGCAACAGCTTGTATTGCAATTCCATGGTTTACGGATAAATATAAGCTAGGCGCTGATTGGCGAGCCCTTGCTTATTGGGTTCTCGA
>JBQTJZ010000147.1:0-8050 GCA_052386615.1 Methylophilaceae bacterium | reverse complement strand
AACCAATGCAAACGACACAAAAAATAGAATGAATTTTCTAAACAAAATTTTCACCGCACTACACCTTATTTGAAACCTGTTTGATTCGATAATAACCAAAAGATAGTTATTTGTCATTAACTTAGAGCTTATTTATAAAAAAAATATTAAGTTTTTTTCTGTTGTTACCTTTTTGATACACTTCCCCATTCTTTATGAGAAAATAATCGAAATCTAAATGTAAAGACTCTAACTATGAAATTTCCACCCCATTTATTTTACACTTCAGAACATTTATGGGTAAGCCAAAACCATGATGGATACTGGTTTGCAGGTATTACGGACTATGCACAAGATTTATTGGGCGACATCGTATTTATTGAGCCCCCTAAAATTAATGACGCCTTGATTAGTGGAACGCCTTGCGGGGTGGTTGAATCCGTTAAAACAGGTTCAGATTTACATGCGCCAATGAACGGCGTGGTAACCGCGATTAACGAACAATTGCTCGGCGCGCCTGAAGGTATTAATGACAAGCCTTACGAAGCATGGATATTCAAGTTTAAGCCCAAAGTCGCTAGTGATACTGAGCACTTTCTGACGGCCGCGGCCTACGCTACGCTCGTTAAAGAACGCTAGTATCAGGGCAAGACGAACTTTACTTTTACCAGCAAGGCTTGTAGCTCTGCTGTTAATTGTTTGCGTAAATCTTGCTCCAAAATAGGCATTGCAGTCGCTAGTATTTGCTCCACTTGCTCGGCAAGTATCTGCTGTACTGCCGGCAAATTGCCATTAACCTTTAGCAGGAAATCATCTCTCACTTGCATGCTTTGTGCTGTCATTTCATCCATAAACTTGGTTTTAAGTTCACTCGATGCATGCGCAAAAATATTGGGTATGGCCTCGTTTAACGCCTGATTAATCTGCTCGATGATACTTGCCTGTACAGATTCTTGAATATCTACCATTTGTTGTTGCAGTTCGTGTTGGGCATTTTGGACAGTTGCGGGTAGCACATCATTGAGCGATTGACCTAGCTTGATTTGAAGCTCAACCAGCGCTTGTTCTTGTAGTATTTGCATTTGAGATGTCAGACTTTGCTCAGCTTGCTGGTTCAGCAACTTTAATTGAGTGTCGAGTAGTTGAGCCAACTGTGCTTCATGATCTTGGAATGATTGCGCCTCTACGGCTTGCATGCGAGCTTCTAACTCCGCTTGTAACGCTTCGCCTAGTTGAGTTTGATGCTGTACGAGTGTTTCTTTTTTATAAACTTCCATTTCATAATCAAGTTGCTGTAATACGCGTGCACTGGTATCGGTTTGTACTACTTCAGCGTTTGAAAGAATTTGCTTTGAGGCCTGTTGCACGCCTACTTCAATGGCCTCGACCAGTAATTCATCAAATTTTTCTGCAGCTTCGGTTTGTAATACTGCTAGTTTTTCCGAAAGGTCCACTTGAGACAATTCAACACTTGCTTGATGCATGCGCGGTAGCTCCGTTTTAAAATCTGCCTTTATTTTATCCAAAAAATCTTGTGTACTAGCCTCTATCGCACGCTGTGTGTTTTCAATTTCAGCCTGCAGGCTTTGAATGACATCTTTTTTAATCTCACCGCGCAAACTTTCTAGTACCGATTGTCTAATTTCCTCTTCTAGTCTTGGCCGCACATGCCCGGCTACTCTTGCTATTAGCTCAGGCGTTACTCCGAGCGTTGGATCAGCTAGCTCAGCCGACTCAGTCTTTGCACGGTAAACTTCGGTAAGTACTGGGATTTTATTTTCTGCCAAAATGTTCTCTATTTTTTTATCGCCACCTAACTAATCATCCCTTAGTTGACTAGGTTAGCTTGGTCAATATGTTTAATTTCATAGCCACGATCACGGTAGAATTTATAACGCTGCCGTGCAGCGGTTTTGTCAGCCTCATCCACGCTAACCAATTCAATCAACTCTCTGAACCGACTGAACGCAAGCAGTTGCTGCTGTGTTAGATTAATCAAAATATCATCTTGAAACAAGGTTTTCTCTTGCCAATCAACTAATACAGGCGTATTGGGCGCAAGCACGTGCGTAGCCAATACGTTTGGCACAAAATCAGTCGCACCGCTTGACCACAAGCTATTACTCAGCGCACTTGCAGCTTGCTCACTTTCTGCCATAATCGTTACCCGATGCTTTTTATCAAGCGCTTGGCACACAAGGGCTGATAGCATTTTTTGCTTGTTGTCCAAATTAAAATAAAAAATAATGCGGGTCATTGGTCATTTTCTATTATTTGGCTTTTGCCGCGCGATTCATTAAAAATGCGGTTAATAATGGAACCGGACGCCCAGTGCCTCCTTTTTCTTTACCCGATTTCCAAGCAGTGCCTGCAATATCTAAATGCGCCCAGTGATATTTTTTGGTAAACCGTGATAAGAAACAAGCTGCTGTAATGCTGCCTCCGGCACGCCCGCCTATATTGGCCATGTCGGCAAAATTACTGTCAAGCTGGTTTTGGTAATCATCCCACATCGGCATATGCCACGCACGGTCGTGTGCACTTTCGCCGGCCGCCAGTAACTCTTTTGCTAATGCATCCTGATTACTAAACAAGCCACTTGGATGATGTCCAAGCGCAATCACACATGCGCCGGTTAACGTAGCAATATCCACAACTGCACTTGGTTCGAAGCGCTCGACGTAAGTGAGCGCATCGCACAAAATTAAACGCCCTTCTGCATCCGTATTCAGCACTTCAATCGTTTGACCCGACATGCTGGTTAGAATATCGCCCGGCTTAATCGCATTGCCGCTAGGCATGTTTTCACAAGTCGGGATAACGCCTACTGCGTTGATTGCCAGGCCTAGCTCGCCAATCGCTTTGAATGTACCTAGCACACTGGCGGCGCCACACATGTCATATTTCATTTCATCCATATCGGCGCCGGGTTTAAGCGAGATACCGCCGGTATCAAACGTAATGCCTTTGCCTACTAGTACCACAGGTTTTTGCGTTTTTTTGCCCTGCTTATGCTGTAACACAATCAGTCGTGGCGGCTCTGCACTGCCTTGTGCAACCCCCAAAAAAGAACCCATGCCCAATTTTTCAATTTCGGTCTTGGTTAGCACTTCTACCTTAAAACCATAGGTTTTAGCCAGTTGTTTAGCCTGATCACCCAAATAAGTAGGTGTGCAAATATTGGGTGGCAAATTGCCTAAATCTTTAGCTAAACTAACACCAGTGGCAATAGCTAGGCCTTGTTTAAGGCCGGATTCTGCTGGTGCAGTATCCGATTTAGCCACATATATCGCCACTTTATTCAGCGCGCCTGGTTCAGCTTTTTTTAGTTTAATTGAATTGACCTGATAGCTAGCATCTATAATCACTTCTACCAATTGAGCCACTTTAGTGAGTGTGGTCGCTTTTTTAATCGGGTTCTCTAGCAGATAAAATCCAGCGCTTTCAACTCCCTTTGGCAGCGCTTTTATTACAGCACGCACTGCTTTGCGATATTGCGGTTCGGCAAACTCGGCTTGCTTGCCAAGCCCAACCAAGAGTACGCGCGTAGCGGCAGTGTTAAGCACATGGTGCATAAGTAAGGTTGTACCAAGCTTACCTGTCATATCACCGGTTTTAACGACTGCGCTTATCGCTTTATTTGAAACTGCATCTACACTATCTGCCGCGACCGATAACTTTTTGCCTTCAAATATCCCCACAATCAAACAATCGCAGCGTTGTTTTTCAGGATTCCCGTTTTTTATGCTAAATTCCATATATGTACCTTATGCTAAACCTTGATTGACACTACAAACTTATGTGAGATTAATTTTAAGCTTAATTATCTAGCGTTTTGACCCGAAATCAAAGCGCAATATGCAATTTGAAAATATTTAATAAATCATTATCGAAAGAACTCATTGCTACTGCAGGGGCAACTTTCTTAATCCTGATTGGGATTGTGATTGCTCAGCGCGCAGGCTTTCTTGTGCGTAGCGCGGCAAAAGGATGGATTCCCAACGATGCCATCACTACCATGCTAGGTTTTAACATGGTGAAGTTTCTGCCGATGATACTATCGCTAACCATATTTTTGTCGGTACTTCTCACGCTCACCCGTTGGCATCGTGACTCAGAAATGGTCATTTGGTTTAGCTCCGGCTTAGGTATCAATAAATGGGTTCGTCCCATACTCAATTTTTCCATTCCTGTGGTAGTCATGATTGGATTGCTCAGTTTTTTTGTGATGCCATGGGCAACACAAAAAGTAGAAGATTACCGCTTACAACTTAAAAGCCGGGATGAGCTTTCTGCGATTAGTCCAGGCGTGTTTAAGGAATCTAATAATGGCGAGCGTGTTTACTTTGTAGAAAATTTTGATGAGCTTGGCAACATTGTTAAAAATGTGTTTGTGCAATCGACGCAACACAAAAAAACTGGCGTGATTGTCGCTAGTCAAGGCAGTCGTATTAAAGCCGAAAACGAAGATAACTTCTTGTTGCTGGAGAAAGGGCGGCGCTACGAAGGCAAGCCGAACTCAACTGAAGTTTCCACTACTGAATTTGAGCGCTATGCCATTCGCGTAGAAACCAAGGAAGTTGCGCGTGAGCCGAAAAAAACCGATGCGCAAAGTACCACTGAATTGATTAAAAGTAACACCTTACGCGACCATGCCGAACTACAGTGGCGACTGGCCATTCCCATTTCAGCCATTATTTTGGTTTTGCTGGCGATTCCATTAAGTTTTGTCGATCCACGTGCCGGACGGTCACTCAATTTCATGTTTGCACTGTTTATTTACATTATCTATAACAACATGCTGAGTATCTTTGAAGCATGGATTACGCAAGGCAAAATTAGCACGCTGATTGGTTTATGGCCTGTGCATATGTTTTTTCTGTTGTTAGTAGCCTATTTATTCTATCGCCGTACCTATCTATTACCTATATTACCCAAATTTATCGTGAAGATTTTGCCGAGAAAAACAGGGCATTAAATATAAATTATGCACATTTTTAACCGATATTTTTGGCAAGAAACCAGTATTAACATCTCATTGATTATGCTGGGTTTATTGGCCATGTTTTCGTTTTTTGATCTGATTCAAGAGCTTGATAGTTTGGGTCGTGGCGATTATGGCATCAGCAAAATTCTCATATTTGTCATGCTGAGCGTGCCCGGTCACATTTACGAAGTGGTGCCTGTTGCTGTGCTTGTTGGCATGATGGTAAGTCTAGGAATGTTAGCACGCAATTCAGAACTCATCGTCATGCGGATAAGCGGTTTATCGATAGTGAACATAGGCTTATCTCTACTTAAGGTTGGCCTACTGTTTACCTTCATCACTTTTTTGGTGGGAGAGCTTATTACTCCGATTAGCGAAAAAATGGCACAGCGTATGCGTATTCAGGCCACAGATTCTTTGATAGCTCAAGATTTCAAATCGGGGCTATGGGTAAAAGATGGTAAGAGTTTTGTCAATGTAGAAAACGTATTGCCAGATGCCACCTTGCTTAATGTGGTTATTTATGAGTTTGATGAAAATTTCAGATTGCGTAGCATTAGTAATGCTAAAAAAGGTAGTTACGAAGATGAGCGTTGGGGCTTGACGGAAGTCAAACAAACAAAATTCAACTACGCAAAAAAAATCGAACAAAACAGCATTCAAACTCAGTTTTTCAACAAAGCCAACTGGAAATCACTGATACGTCCAGAACTATTAAACGTACTGTTAGTAGCGCCAGAAAAAATGTCCGCTTGGAATTTATACTCTTTTATCAATCACTTGGAAACTAACAAACAAAGAACCACGCGCTATGAAGTCGCTCTTTGGTCAAAAATAATTTATCCTTTGGCATGCATGGTGATGGTGATATTTGCCTTGCCATTTGGTTTTTTGCAACAGCGATCAAACAGCACTAGCACTAAAATATTTATTGGCGTTATTTTGGGTGTTGTCTATCAAATTATGAATCTGGTTTTTATCCATTTAGGCGTACTGAAAGACTGGCCACCGCTGATGAGCGCAATCACGCCAACCATATTATTTTTAATTGCTGGGCTCGGTCTTATATTCGTGGTCGAACGGCGTTAAGCTAATAGAATAAAACGCGTCTTAAGCAATCTGTCATGCAAGAAAAGTTGTTCTTTATCAATAAGCGCCCATAAAAAACCTAATCCAAATAGCATTAGCGATGCACTTGCCAAAACATATCTTTGCAAAGCTTGCTTGACGCTTAAAGGAGCATTTTCTGCATTAACCAGCTTTAGTTTCCAAGTTTGGGCTGCCAATGTTTGGCCGGTTTTATGCCAACACCAAACAAAATACGCGCCAGTCACCAGCCATAATAAACTTTGCAGGAAAAATCGCTGGTGATGGGTATCTACCTCACCCATCACCAGAAGAAACAAAGCGACTAACACTAACCAAATGGCAACAAGCAGTAACAACTCATAAACGCACGCAACAAAGCGTTTCAATAAACTAGCGTTGTGGCGCATAAGAAAATAATGAGGCTACCCTCAAGAATACCCGATGATTGGGCTAATCCAGCTCGGGATCGTAATACACGCCCTGTGATTCTCTGAATAACTTCTCACGTTCAGCCTCTGGTAATTTTTGGTGCTCTGTCCATTTTTTACGTACCTCATCTTTCTTTTCAGGGCTTAAGGCATGAAATTGCTGAAAACGTTTACGTGCATTCTCACGTTCGTAGGGGGTCATCCGACTCCAGCTATTAAGACGCTTCTGAACGCGCTGTTGTTTTTTGGCGTCCATTTTTGGATAATCTTTGGCAATATCAAGCATTTTTTCTCGTTGCCAAGGCCTTAGCGTATCCCATTCGGAAGCCAGTGGCGAGAGCACCTGACGTTGCTCTTCTGATAATTCCATCCAACTTTGTGTGGGTGCATTTGCTAGCGAGTCATCACTAAGCGATGATTTAATGCCACCAATATCCCCTAGAGCCAGTTGTGTCTTTTTCGATTCAGTGGAAAGCGTTTGCGCTTGTAGATTTGTGACAAACAAAGTTACCAATACTAATAAAAACTTTTTCATTAAAGTTTGTTATCCCCAAAATTCAATTCCGTACTTTTAACCAGCTTTCATTCTTGAATAGCGCATTAACTATTGCATTATATATTTTCGTGCTGATTAAGAGAAGGCTCAAAACCTCTATCTACAAAAGCTTCTGGTGGCAACTCTGCCCCCAATAAAAAGGCATCACTGGGTTCATTATTTAATCCCTGCAACAACACGAAACTGCAGATAATTGCAGCCAATACTAAGCCCGTAGTGGCAACACGGTGATGCGTTGTCCAAGTGGTCAAATGACTCAGAGTACCCTCTGCATTCACTGAAGCGCCAGCTAATCTTCTTGCGTGTGCATCAATTGCGCGCACGCGGCCATTTTCTAGTTGTTTCAAAGTGCGCATACTCAACCGTTTAGCATGCATATCCAGCAAATGGGTTACTTGCTTGGCTTGCAGCGCTAGCGCTTCGTTATCTTGTTGATTTGTATTGTCTATTTTCATGACTCTACTCCTAAATTTGCAATTACTTGACTACCTAAGCCCTGCTTTTTTAACAACGCCGACATGGTGTGCAGTGCGCGTGAGCAATGCGTTTTAACACTGCCTTGTGAACACCCCATTATTGCGGCAGTTTCAGCAACATCCATGTCTTCCAAATAACGTAATATGAAGGCTTCGCGTTGACGGGTAGGCAATTTTTCTAAAGCTTTGTCAATCACTTTCATCGTCTGGCTACGTTCCAGTTGCACCATCGGATTCCCAGATTCATCCCCTACATCTATTGTCTCAAGCGGATCTCTGTCTTCTTCACCCTCATTGCCCGCCCCGAAAGATGAGAGTAACGATGTCCACAGATTGCGCACTTTTTGCCTGCGCCAAAAATCCCGCATCGTATTTTGCAAAATACGTTGAAATAGCATGGGATACTCCGCCACCGGCTTATTGGCATATTTTTCGGCAAGTTTCATCATGGCATCCTGCACAATATCAAGTGCCGCATGCTCATCACGCACGGCATATAGCGTTTGCTTAAAAGCACGGCGCTCCACGTCACGCA
>JBQTJZ010000146.1:0-6016 GCA_052386615.1 Methylophilaceae bacterium | reverse complement strand
ACAGGCGCGGCGCTAGATTATAAGCATCGTGTCCGGCATTGATAGCGCCATGCTGATACTCAGCAACCACTATCCCCATTTCACGCGCGGTTCTATTCAGAATACTGGAATGACCATAGCACCCTTCTTCTTTAATGATGCGCTTGATGCCATTACGTTCTAATAGATTTTCATACCATCTTTTTCTAATAGGCATTTCAGCAATTTTTCTGGCTATTCTTGCTTCAAACCTTAGCGCCGCATTTTCGTCGAGATTCCATTGCAGCAACTCTTTTGCTCTATAGCTATAATGACGGACAATTTCTTTAGCTTTAGCGGCGTGTGATTGATTAATAGATAGCCGCCCTTTTAACGCGATATAAGCTTGTATTGGCGCATGGTACAGCACATTTTTATTTTCTCTTGGGTGTGGCCAGTTCCAATTAAAAAAATCTTCCAGCACCAATGTTTCCTGTGGATTAGCCAGCGCGAAATAATCACTTAATCGATTAAACCATTGCCCTTCTTTCAAAAACAAACCGGCTCCGCTCGCCATTAGCAACACATTGCTGTTAGCTTCTCTTCTCAAACACCGATTGTGAACCTCGGCTTTCATCAAACTCAGTAAGGCATGACGATAATTAATGTCACGTTTTAATGAAATTAATGGCGCACTTTTGTAAACAAAATCGGAGATTATAGATTGAATAAACTCCTGTCGAATCAATGGCCAAATGAGATAATCTGTTACAGAACACTTATAATCAAGAAACGCTGCATCATTCTCGACAGCTAGAATTTCGCCCAAATTCATCATGGTTAAAACTAAATAAGATCCCAGCTAAGCGGGGTGCCACGCTTGCAGTCTTTGGTTAGTTTTTTACCAATAAACTTCTCTAGGTACTTAGTAGGCAACCCCAATCCAGGGCGAATCGCCTTGATGTTTTCAGCCGTCAGCACTTCTCCAGCATGGGTATCTTTAACAATATACAATGAGCGACGAAACTGCTTGGACTTTTGCTCCGATTCAGTAGCTCCATAACTTATGGCTCCCAAAGCCTGCCATGCGCGCTCAGTTTCTGCCACTAATTGCTGCATTTCGGCAGGCTCCATTGAAAAAGCGCTATCCACGCCCCCATCCGTACGATTAAGCGTAAAGTGTTTTTCTATCACTGTCGCGCCTAAAGCTATGCTTGCCACCGACACCCCAACTCCCATCGTGTGATCGGAAAGCCCCACTTCACAATTAAAAAGACCGCGCAGATGCGGAATCGTTAGGATGTTGGTGTTTTGAGGCGTTGCCGGATAGGTGCTGGTACATTTCAGCAGAATCAAGTTTTGGCAACCAGCCTCTCTCGCGGCGTGTACAGTTTCGTCCAACTCAGCTATAGAAGCCATTCCTGTTGAAATAATCATAGGCTTTCCAGTAGCAGCCACACGCCGAATCAATGGTAAATCAGTATTTTCGAATGAAGCAATTTTGTAACATGGTACATTCAAATCCTCAAGAAAATCGACTGCTGTATCATCAAACGGCGTGCTGAAGGCAATCATACCAAGCGCAATTGCGTGATCAAATATAGGTTTATGCCACTCCCAAGGCGTATAAGCCTCAGCGTAAAGCTTGTACAAAGAGTTTCCTGACCAAAGGCTTTTAGGGTCGCTAATGTAAAATTCCCGCTCTTCCAAATCCAACGTCATGGTGTCAGGGGTATATGTTTGAATTTTAAGTGCATGTGCGCCTGATTTCGCTGCCGCCTCCACAATCTCTAAAGCTCGTTCAAGAGACTGGTTATGATTGCCAGACATTTCAGCAATCACAAATGGGGGGAATCCTTGGCCAATGTTACGGCTTCCAATTTTAAAATATTTGTCCATAATTTAAAGCTCTTTACAATAGGTTTTAGTGTGTAAGGTATAGCCGGCTTTTACAAAAAAACGTTGAGACAGTTCGTTACTTTCCAGCACATGTGCTGTAACTGTTTTAATCTCATTTCTGTTTTTTGTAATCCAAACTTCAGCACTTTTAATTAAAGGTATGCCAAGTCCATGATTACTCTCTTGCGGCACTAAATAAATAGAAATTTCCGCCGTATCACCCTGCAAATCAAATCTCACAACGCCAACGGGTTGATTTCTAGATTCTCCGATGAGCAGTAATTTATTGGCATCTGATAACAAAGCGGTGAACCAATCATGATGCTGTTGCCATGCTATTTCGTTTTTGTTAAAGGAGGCGGCTCTAATTGTGGCATGATTACGCCACTCAAATAACGCCCTCTCATCGGAAGGTGTTGCTTGACGTAGCTGAATTTCCAGCTCCGATTGTAAGTATTGCGCAACTCGATAAGCCCCGTTTCCATCCACTATTTCTAAAGATTTTATTGACAACAATTTTCTAAGTGCCTTGTTTTGAATGAGCGCCTCAGCATGCAGTTTAATTTTTTCTACAGTGCAATCGTCGGCATCAAAAGTATAAGTAACGCCGATTAGTGCTAAATCGTGCAGTTGTTTGACTTGATTGTGCGCAGTAGGAATGGCCAATGCGGGCAATCCTAAACATGCTCTCTCCCATACAGCACCACCCCCTGCGCCGATAGCTAAATCGGCTTTTGCAATCAATTCAGCCATTTTATCTGTTTGCACATAACAGCGGTAACCAAAACTTAAACATAGATTTTCCACTGCTTTAATATTCGGGTGCTGATTGCCAATCACCACATCGACCAAAAACTGATAACCCGTTATTTGCGATAATGCTTTTATCGTTTTACTTGTGTAGTCGTCAGCATCCACTCCACCAAAAAAATTAAGGATACTGCTGACGATATTGGCGCGATTTTTTACCCTCTCATGGTATTCGCCAAACTCTTTTCTCAATAAAGTATAACGTGGACCCAAAAGTGTGATTGCTTGCTTGGATAATTTATCGGTGTACCTTGTTTCCTGATCCGCGTGCAAATTTTGATCAAGCAAAATATCACAGTCATGTGCTCTATCTGCAATATCGTCTATAACCATTATTTTTTTAACTGCTGACCTTAATTCACGTTCCCACCGAATATCTAACGCATAGTGATCTACAACCAGCCATTCATAAGTACCACCGTGCAAACATTCAAGGGTTGCTACTGCGTCAATTGCTTGAGATACGCCAAGCCAAGCTGAATGGGTAAGTTGCATTGTTTTTTCATTCGATGAAAACTCTTCCGGCAGCATAAAAAGCGTGTAGCCTCGTTGCCTGATTGTTGCTTCTAGGTTTGGTGGCAAATATCTACACACAAAAAATATCTGCGTATCTTGCTTATCTGCCAAACGCTCTGCTAATGTTAAGCATCGCATCACATGGCCAGTGCCAATTTGCGCTGACGCATCTACCCGAAAAACTACATTCATTAATGAGTCGTCCCGCTAAAATTTTGCCTGATTGGAATTCCAACTAATTTCATTGCTTGCTTAGCGCCAGCAGGGGTTTGCTCGGTAAAATGGAATATGCTGGCAGCGGCTACCGCCGATGCGCCTGCTTGCAAAACCACATCAATCATGTGTTGATAACTACCTGCGCCGCCAGAAGCAATTACGGGCACATCTACCGATTTAGCAACACTCTCCGTGATTTCCATATCGTAGCCCTGCATAGTGCCATCTCGGTCAATCGAAGTAAGCAATATTTCGCCCGCACCGCGCGCCACTAGCTCTTTAGCCCACTCAACAGGATGACGCGCGCAATCTTGCTTACCGGCGTGACTAAAACAGCGATAACTGCCATCATCGAAACGTCTAACATCAATACTCGCCACAACGCATTGCGCGCCGAATCTAGCGGCAGTTGTATCCACAATGTTAGGATTGGCATAAGCGGCTGTATTAATTGATATTTTATCTGCGCCTGAATGCAATAAATGGAGCACATGTTCCAAGCTGGTAATGCCACCACCCACGGTTAATGGCACATAACACTCTTCTGAAAAATCAGCCACAGACGCATGATCTGGCAGATTATTTTCTTGTGAGGCGGTAATATCCACCACAATCAGCTCATCCACATCTCTCGCGTTATACACTTTTACCGCTGGCAAAACCGAGCCAACTCTGCGCCAGCTATCAAAACCAACACCTTTCACTAGGCCAAAGTCTTTCCATAGCAATGTTGGAATTACCCTTACTTTTAACATATTACGTAACTCATAAAATTTCGTAACAACTGCCGCCCCGCTTTGGAACTTTTTTCTGGATGAAACTGGCAGCCAAAAACATGTTGATTCCTTACCACCGCGCTTAATTCACATCCGTAATCCACAGTAGCAATTAAATGATCTGAGCTACTCGGCACAAAAGCATAACTGTGGACAAAATAAAAATCTGAGGCCTCGGGAATATTAGCCAATATGTCATCGTTCGATTTATAACGCACCTCATTCCAGCCCATGTGCGGAATGCGCTGTTTACAGCCTAACAAATCTATTTTCCTTACCTCTCCCGCAATAAAGCCCAAGCCTTCTGTCACACCGCCCTCATCCCCTTTGCTCGCCAGCATTTGCATGCCCAAACAAATGCCAAGTAGCGGTTTGTGCTGCAAATTCACCACATCATCAAGGGCGGCTATCCATCCGCCGTGTGTTAAATGTGCCATCCCTTCTGCAAATGCCCCCACGCCTGGCAGAACAACTCGATCGACTTCGTACAAAACTGATGGATGATTAGCAACAATGGCGTCAGCTCCTATATCTTCAAAAGCACGGCGAACAGAGCTTAAATTGCCTAACCCATAATTGATAATTGCAACTTTCATGGGTTATCGTAATTTAATTTTTCTAAGTTTCCATGCTTATCTTTTAGCAAAGCGCCTGATGCATCTTTTTTGAAAATTTTCTTATTAGTGAATTGATCGCAAATCTTAATAAATTCATCTACCGTCATATCTAGGGGGTCCAAAATATCTTTTAACGGCTTGCCTAAGTACGTCCATGGAAACTTGCCATCGCGCGCTTTAACAATTTCTAATGCATCTTGTCGAGTAATACGATCCCGCCGCACATGCAAGCAGGCAATATCGGTTGCACGTGAAAACCCAAATTTCAAAAATTTGAAATAATCGTGAATGCCAGTTTGGTGATTATCTAGATTTTCATAATTCACCATGCTGCCTTCCACTGGCTGATCGAACGTAAAAAACCCATTGGCCTGCGCAATTAAAGCGTTTGATAGGCCATCCCATGGTAAATAATGCCCAAGAAAAAGCCCAGTAACCCCTACTTTTTGAAGCTCTTCATCGCTTGGGTACTGATAAGGCAGCAAATGTCTTGGTTCAATACCATAGGTTTCAGATAAATCTGAAACGCGCATCCCTAATAAACCACCAAACTCTTCAAGCCACCTTCGGGTTAATGTGTTATTTTCAGCAGCAGCAGCGGGGCCGCCATATTCATTTTGAGAATTTTCACCCCAAACGATAAGTGGCACATTAAACTGCACTGCGGCACGTACCGGAATTGTAAAAATTCCTACATGCTCTGTCCACGAAATATCGCCCACCTCAACCAAACCAATTTTATTCAGCTTGGCGCGTACAAGTGAGTTAGGTGAAAACTCCATGTAATCAACCCCCAACTTTTTAATCTTCTCAATATTTTTGCGGCCTATTTCTGAAAGATCACAAGTGGTGGCAGTAACACACAAGGGATTAAGCCCTAACTGCAGCATGCGAATAACTTGATAGGTACTATCTTTACCACCGCTTACTGGCACGATACAGTCCCAGTTACTCCCGTGCTTGCGATGTTTTGTCAAAATATCATTCAGTTCTTTTTTACGCTTATCCCAGTCAACATCTTTTCTTTTTTCTATCGAACGGCAAGCATTACATACCCCCGCTTCATCAATATGCAAATCTGGCTTAGTATGCGGCATTACACAGCGAACACAGTATTTCAGCATATCAACCCCTTTTTTCCATTAAAAACCATGTGATGTCATCTTGGGGAAATACAGGGTCACGTTTATACGCAAACCCATAATCAATCAAAACCAAATCGGC
>JBQTJZ010000145.1:0-4809 GCA_052386615.1 Methylophilaceae bacterium | reverse complement strand
ATTTATCTGCGATGAATGCGTTGATTTGTGCAACGATATCATTAAAGAGGAGGTGCAAAGCCTTAGTGACATCAAGTCTACTGAGAAATCACTCCCTAGCCCACAAGAAATTTGCAAAATTCTAGATCAGTACGTTATTGGGCAAATACAAGCCAAAAAGAATCTATCTGTTGCCGTGTATAACCATTATAAACGGCTTGGGCACAACCATATCTCCCAAAATACTGCTAAAGACGATGTTGAAATTCAAAAAAGCAATATTCTGCTCATCGGACCCACTGGCTCTGGCAAAACTTTGCTGGCGCAAACCCTCGCCAGATTATTAGATGTGCCCTTTGTCATGGCTGACGCAACCACCTTAACAGAAGCGGGTTATGTCGGTGAAGATGTCGAGAACATCATGCAGAAATTGCTGCAAAAGTGTGATTATGATGTCGAAAAAGCACAACGTGGTATCGTATATATTGATGAAGTAGATAAAATTTCTCGTAAATCAGAAAATCCTTCTATCACACGTGATGTTTCTGGTGAGGGCGTTCAGCAAGCATTGCTGAAGCTGATTGAAGGCACAATCGCCTCTGTGCCACCACAAGGCGGGCGTAAACATCCAAACCAGGAATTTGTGCAACTTGATACCACTAACATTCTTTTTATTTGCGGTGGCGCTTTTGATGGCTTGGAAAAGATTATTCGTTTGCGTTCAGAAAAAGGCGGCATGGGCTTTAGTGCAGAAGTGAAAAGTAAAAATGACATCAATGCCGTGGGTGAGATTTTGCGCGGGGTCGAGCCAGAAGATTTGATTAAATTTGGGCTAATCCCTGAATTTATTGGTCGCTTGCCAGTGGTGGCTACTTTAGAATCGCTCGACGAAGCAGCCCTCATGACTATTTTAACTGAACCAAAAAATGCGCTTACAAAACAATATGTTAAATTGTTTAAGATGGAGGGTGTGGACTTAGAATTTAGAAGTGCCGCATTGCACCTCATTGCAAAAAAAGCGCTTGAGCGTAAAACTGGCGCGCGCGGTTTGCGTTCTATTATGGAGCATGCTTTGCTTGATATTATGTACGATATTCCCTCTATCGAGAATCTATCCAAAGTGGTTATAGATGAAGGGGTGATCAATGGCGAAACACCCCCCATTATGATTTATCAAGATGCTGCCAAAGAAAGCAAACAAAAGCGCGCAGAATCATCAGCTAGCTAATCACTCTGCGCTACGCTAAAAGGGCTATTGCAAATGTGACTGAATGGTTTACAGTGATTGCTCGCTACTGAGCGGTGAGTTGCACTTGAATTTGCAAATAATGTTCCCAATCTAATGACATAGGCAGAGTATGCCGTATGACAGAAAGTAATTTATGACAGAACAAGCTTTGCCAGAAAACACATCTATTCATCCTTTGCCTGAAGGCAAAATGCCGCTATTACCACTGCGCGATGTGGTGGTTTATCCACATTTAGTCATCCCACTTTTTGTGGGGCGCGAAAAATCAGTCAAAGCGCTAGAAATTGCTTCTGATACCAATAAGCAGATTTTACTGGTTGCGCAAAAATCAGCCACTAAAGATGAGCCAGATGCGAATGACTTATATGAAATTGGTACGCTGGCGACGGTACTGCAAATGCTAAAACTACCAGACGGTACCGTAAAAGTGTTGGTAGAAGGCTTGCAGCGTGTCCGTATCTCAGAGTTCGAAGAAACGTCGGACTGTTTTTTGGCGAAAGCTGAAAAAATTAAAGCCATGGATGAAAACGACAGCGAGACCGAAGCTTTAATGCGCACGGTGCTTACTCAGTTTGATCAATATGTGAAGCTGAACAAAAAAATCCCACCAGAAATACTAACTTCATTAGCCACTATCAATGAGGCAGGTCGCTTGGCTGATACTATCTCTGCCCATCTAACCTTAAAGCTTGAAGAAAAACAAAAAGTACTCGAAATGCTGATCGTGACAGAACGATTGGAACATCTGCTGCATTTGATGGAATCCGAAATTGATATTCTGCAAGTCGAGAAACGCATCCGTGGTCGTGTCAAACGTCAAATGGAGAAAAGTCAGCGCGAATATTATCTGAACGAACAAGTCAAAGCGATTCAAAAAGAATTGGGTGAACAAGATGAAAACGCCGAGATGGAAGAGCTCGAGAAGCGCATTCGAGACGCAGGAATGTCAAAGGATGCGCTGGCAAAAGTCAATGCGGAGCTCAAAAAACTCAAACTGATGTCGCCGATGTCTGCTGAAGCTTCTGTGGTGCGCAATTATATTGACACTTTAGTGAATTTGCCATGGAAGAAAAAAACCAAAATTAGTAAAGACTTGATGGCTGCTGAGGAGATTTTAGAGGCAGATCACTACGGCTTGGAAAAAGTCAAAGAGCGCATTATCGAATATTTGGCAGTACAGCAGCGCGTTGGCAAATTAAAAGCTCCCATTCTATGTTTAGTCGGCCCCCCGGGCGTGGGCAAGACCTCGCTTGGACAAAGTATTGCCAAGGCAGTGAATCGCAAATTTATCCGTATGGCATTAGGCGGGGTACGTGACGAAGCAGAAATTCGCGGGCATAGACGCACCTATATTGGCTCGATGCCGGGTAAAGTATTACAAAGCATGAGTAAAGCAGGGGTCAAGAATCCACTCTTTTTGCTTGATGAGGTCGATAAAATGGGTCAGGATATGCGTGGCGATCCATCATCTGCATTACTTGAGGTGTTAGATCCAGAGCAAAATCATACGTTTGCCGATCACTATATTGAAGTTGAATATGATTTATCGGATGTGATGTTCGTAGCAACGGCAAATACCATGAATATTCCAGCGCCCTTATTAGACCGCATGGAGATTATTCGTCTTGCGGGCTATACCGAAGATGAAAAAGTAAGTATTGCTACACGCTACTTGCTACCAAAACAGTTGAAAACACATGGCTTAAAAGCTTCAGAGATTAATATTGGAGAACCTGCAATACGACATATGGTGCAGTATTACACCCGTGAAGCAGGGGTGCGTAGACTGGAGCAAGAAATAGCCAAAGTTTGTCGTAAAGTGGTTAAAGAACTATTACAAAGTCAGACCGCTGCTAAAAAGTTTCGTCGTAATGATGATGGTGCAAGCTTAAAACCAGCTAAAAAGATTAACGTGACCGTAAAAAACCTTGAAAAGTATTTAGGGGTTTATCGTTATGACTATGGCATTGCGGCTAAAGAAAATCAGGTCGGCCAAGTCACAGGCTTAGCTTGGACTTCAGTCGGTGGCGAGTTGCTCACGGTAGAAGCTGTAACATTACCCGGAAAAGGTAAAACGATTACTACTGGTAAATTAGGTGATGTCATGCAGGAATCGGTGCAGGCAGCGATGAGTGTAGTGCGGAATCGGGCGGTACGTTTAGGGATCAGTGAAGATTTTTATGAAAAAAAAGATATTCATATTCATTTGCCAGAAGGCGCTACACCTAAAGATGGACCGAGTGCAGGTATCGCGCTTACTACAGCGCTAGTATCAGTGCTCACAGGTATTCCTGCGCGGGCAGATGTTGCGATGACGGGCGAGATTACTTTACGTGGCGAAGTTTTGCCCATTGGTGGTTTGAAAGAGAAGCTGTTAGCAGCGCACCGAGGCGGCATTAAAACAGTGCTGATTCCAGAATCTAATGTAAAAGACTTGATAGAGATTCCTGAAAATATCAAAAATCACCTGAATATTCATCCTGTCAAGTGGATAGACCAGGTGCTTGAGTTGGCTTTAGAGACTACTCCAAAACCTCTGGAAGCAAAACCGGCGGAAATTCCGGCTGTTGTGGCGCAAACAGAGCAAGATATAAAAACGTCTATGACACATTAGTTTTTTCAGCAATTAATGAATATTTGTAATTATCTTGTAAATTAGTGCGTAAAGCCTTGACAGAGGCTTTTGTAGCTTGCTATAAAGTCATAACAGGATATGCCTGTTATTTTTTAATACCATAGAGGGGATTACTCGTGAATAAATCAGAATTGATTGATCAAATAGCAAAAGCAGCTGGCATTTCAAAAGCTGCAGCTGGCCGTTCTCTAGATGCAACAACAGCAGCCATCACTAAAGCAATGAAAAAAGGTGACTTGGTGACATTAATTGGTTTCGGTACATTTTATGTAGGCAAGCGTGAAGCTCGCAATGGTCGTAATCCTCGCACGGGCGCTACTATTAAAATCAAAGCTGCGAATTCACCCAAATTCAGGGCTGGTAAAGCACTTAAAGATGCTGTAAACTAGCGGACTTTGTTGGTTAAGCAATTAATCAACATGCACTGCTAGTTTTATAGAATTTAGTTTGTAAAAAATTTGGTTTTTAAACTTACGCAGGGTGCTTAGCTCAGTTGGTAGAGCGTCGCCCTTACAAGGCGAATGTCAGCGGTTCGACCCCGTTAGCACCCACCAAAGCTTTTACAACATTTGCCTTAAAATAATCAAGAGTGCTATTAAATATGGCACTCTTTGTTTTTGGTGGCTTTCTTTGTTGTATAAAGTGAGTTAACTGGAGTGGTAGTTCAGTTGGTTAGAATACCGGCCTGTCACGCCGGGGGTCGCGGGTTCGAGCCCCGTCCACTCCGCCAATACTAAAAAGCGAGTTCCACACGGAACTCGCTTTTTTATTGAACGAACTTCATTGAATTTATCCGCCTTAAATGGCTTGAAATGTGCGTTAAATGCGCACTTGTGATATATTGCACAGCTGGTTTCGTTGCTGAATTTACTCGTTTTTATAGTTAAAAATCTTTGAAAGAATACTATGTTAGATGCTATTCGTAATCATAGCCAAGGTTGGTTGG
>JBQTJZ010000144.1:0-5935 GCA_052386615.1 Methylophilaceae bacterium | reverse complement strand
TTTTATGCTTAACTGCCATGACGTAAGCTTCAATGGCGGCTTGCACACTGTTCGTATCTTGCAAAAAGTTACGCACAAAACGTGGAATTTTAAATTCAGCAGGGGGTTTATTGGGAGGCCCAGTATAAATCCCCAGCAAATCTTGCAGTACCAGCACTTGCCCGCTACAGTCTACACCAGCTCCTATGCCGATAGTCGGCGTATCAACGGTCTCAGTGATTTTTTTGGCTAAGGCGGCAGGCACCATTTCTAGCACGATAAAACTCACCCCAGCAGCGCTCATGGCTTCGGCGTCATTCATAATCTGCTGAGCAGACTCTTGGGTTTTACCTTGAATTTTATACCCCCCTAGCTGATTGACGGATTGTGGGGTAAACCCTAAATGGGCACATACTGGAATGCCATGTGCTACGAGATAACGTGCCGTGTCAACTTTTGCGCCACCGCCTTCGAATTTCACCATGTGCGCACCCGATTTAATTAGCCACAAAGCATTTTTATAAGCCGCTTCCGCATCATGTTCGTAACTTCCAAGCGGCATATCAGCAATAATTAAGGTATTCGGCGCGCCAGTGGCGACACTTTTGGTATGGTAAGTCATATGGTGCATACTTACATTCAAGGTGTTTTCTGCGCCTTGTAGCACCATGCCGAGCGAATCGCCCACCAATAGAATATCCACGCCAGCGCGTTCCATCAATTTGGCAAAAGTGGCATCGTAGCAGGTAAGCATGGCGATTTTTTCACCCGCTTTTATTAAATGATGTAGCTTAGCGATCGGCATACTGGCTACTCAAAGTTCGGATTGAAATATTCACGTCTGCTTTTGATTTGCGCAATACGTGTGACCAGCAGATTAAGTGCACTTTCGTCTTTGATAATGTTCAATTTTTCATTGTTCACAATCAAAATCGGTGAGGCATCATAACTGTGAAAGAACTCGCTATAGGCTTCGGCTAAACGTTCAAGATATTCACGCGGAATATCTTGCTCGTAACTGATGTTCCGCTCTTCAATCCGCTCGGCAAGCTCATCAATCGGCGTTTGCAGATAGATTACTAATTCTGGTTTAGGTGATTTTAGTTGTAGATGTTGATAAATTTGATGGTAAAGCGAATATTCTTCATCATCCAGATTCAGTCGTGCAAACAGCGGATCTTTTTCTAGAAAAAAATCGGCCACAATCGGTTTTGCAAACATATCCCGCTGATTCACATCGGCAATTTGGCGTGAGCGTTGAAACAAAAAAAACAGTTGTGTTGGTAACGCATAACGCTGAGCATCCTGATAAAAGCGCGACAAGAACGGGTTAGCCTCGGCTTTTTCTGAAAGTAATTCGGTAGAAAATTTATCGGATAGCATGCGGGCTAAAGTGGTTTTGCCACTACCGATAGGACCTTCGATGACGATATAAGGATACTGATTGAATATACTCATGCCAACTTTTCTATACCTTGATCTTTAAACGCTAGCGCTAATTTTACAACATTCCCATGCGGTGGAATGTAAATTTCAGGGGCAATTTCAGCGAGCGGCAGTAGCACAAAACTGCGTAAATGCATGCGTGGATGCGGCAATATGAGGTTTTCGGTTTGCATGCTGATGTCGTCATACAGTAGCAGATCCAAATCCAGTATACGGGGTGCATTGGCAAAAGTGCGCTGGCGACCAAAGGTTTGTTCAATCGCCAATAAGTGTTCGAGCAACATTTGCGGGGTTAACGCTGTGCTTATTTTAGCTACCGCGTTGATGAAATCAGGCTGGCCTTGATACCCCACAGGCGCCGTTTTATACAGACTGGATTGCTTTACCATGAGCGTTTTAGGCGGTGCCGCAACCGCCTGAAAAGCTTTTGCTATCTGGCTTGCTGGATTCTCCAAATTACTGCCTAGCGCAACAAAAGCTTCATGCATCTGCGTTGGGGACAGCCTCGTTCACTGTCGTTGCGGTAGTTTTTTTGTGTCTGCGTTTGCGACGTTTTTTTGGGCTGGTATCTGGCAGTAGCATCGCCGCGCGCACTTCGCTGTCAGCATCAGCAAAGGTTGTCCACCAGTCGCCAATCTCGGTTGGAATTTCGCCCGACTCGCAACGCAATAACATAAAGTCGTAAGCTGCGCGGTAGCGCGGATGGGCCAGTAAAGCAAACGGACGCTTACCTGCACGCTGTTCAAAACGTGGCTGCATGCTCCAAATTTCTTTCATGGTAGAAACAAAGCGACTATGAATCGCCAGTTTTTCGGCTTGCATTCCAATCACCTCATCCATTGCCATATACAGTGCAGGGATCGGGGGGCAATTATTTTTGTGTGTTTGCCACGCGCTTAATACTTCATGCCAAAGCAAGGCAGCGAATAGGAAACTGGGGTTGGATGATTTACCTTGATTGATTCTGTCATCCGTATTTTTTAAAGCGAGCATTACAAATTTTTCACCCATCGGCTGCTCTAATACAATATCCAGCAATGGCAATAAACCATGGTGTAGATTTTGCGCACGCAAGGTATTAATGCTTTCAATTGCATGGCCCGATAAAAATAATTTGAGCATTTCATCAAACAAGCGGCTGGGAGGCACATCTTGCAATAAATCTGCCAAGACCAGAATGGGTGCTTGTGTTTTCGGCTCAATTTTCAATCCGAGTTTTGCCGATAAACGCACAGCACGTAGCATGCGTACTGGGTCTTCCTGATAGCGTGTTTTTGGGTCACCAATCATGCGCAGTAACTTTGCTTTTATATCGGCTACGCCATGATGAAAATCGAGCACATCTTCGCTAGCGGGATTATAATATAACGCGTTTGCAGTAAAATCGCGCCGCACGGCATCCTCTTCTAGGCTACCAAAAATATTATCACGCAAAATGCGGCCGTTATCATTTACGGAGGCGTCGCCACTGCTATCATGATGTCCGCGAAAGGTAGAAACTTCAATCGTCTCGCTACCGCACAACACATGCACTAATCTAAAGCGGCGGCCTATTATTCGGCTACGACGAAATACCTTGGATACCTGTTCAGGAGTGGCGTTAGTTGCAATGTCAAAATCTTTTGGTTTAAACCCCAGTAATAAATCGCGCACTGCACCGCCGACGATGTAGGCATCGAACCCGGCTTTTTGTAAGCCTTCGCAGGTTTTTAGCGCAGCTTGGCTAATCAGAGTTTTGTTGATTTTGTGGGCTTTTGCCGATAGTTTGACGGCTGTGCTCGCTAAATTGGCATCAGCTCGGTTAATGGCAATCTGTGCTTTTTCACGCTTGGTGAATACTTTTTGTAGAAACTTTTTAATCATGTAGTGCT
Organism: Methylophilaceae bacterium; assembly: GCA_052386615.1. GTDB lineage: Bacteria > Pseudomonadota > Gammaproteobacteria > Burkholderiales > Methylophilaceae > JBQTJZ01. Next base: position 2,639 of record JBQTJZ010000144.1, on the reverse strand, counting down.
AAATTATTGTCCGGAAGCATTATTCCAAAGCACATCGGGTACACTGGCGTTTTTATTCAGGATACGACACAACACAAATAGCAAATCCGAAAGACGGTTAATATATTGCAAAGAAATTTCGGTGATATTTTCTTCAGCATTCAGCGTATGCATCGTTCGTTCGGCGCGTCTACACACGGTGCGTGCAAGGTGACAATACGCTGCCGCACGGCTGCCGCCTGGCAGAATAAACTCTTTCAATGGGGTTAAAGTGTCGTTAAATTCATCTAATATAATCTCCAGCGTGGCCACACGTTCCGCCTTCACCATGACATAATCTGGCATGCACAACTCGCCACCCAAGTTAAATAAATCATGCTGAATTTCGGTTAAACAAGCGTGGATTTTCCCAGAAATTGGTTCTGTTAATAGCAAGCCAATAATCGAGTTTAGCTCGTCCACATCGCCAATCGCCTGTATGCGCACACTATGCTTAGCTACGCGCGTGCCATCGCCCAAACCTGTGGTGCCTGCATCGCCGGTACGTGTGTAGATTTTACTTAATCGATTACCCATTATGTATGTTTCCAATATAATTGGACATTATAAATCATGCATAACAATTTACTTAAAAATAAGCGGCCAAATGCTAATCCCATTGGGGTGTTTGATTCTGGTGTCGGTGGTATTTCGGTACTCAAACATATCCATGCGTTGCTTCCACACGAAGCTTTGCTTTACGTGGCGGATAGCAAACATGCCCCTTACGGCAACAAAACACCGGAAGAGATTAAAACGCGCTGTTTTGCTATTGCCGATTTTTTAATCGAGAAAAATGTGAAAGCATTGGTGGTTGCCTGCAACACCGCAACTGCGGCGGCGATTGGCGACATGCGTGCCAAATATACATTACCCATTATCGGCATGGAACCTGCGGTGAAACCAGCGGCAGAAGCCACTAAAAACGGCATTGTCGGGGTGCTGGCGACTGTGGGTACGCTTAAAAGCGCGCAGTTTGCTGCGCTGCTGGAAAGTTACGGCCGCAATGTGCGAGTGGTCACGCAAGGCTGTATCGGGCTGGTGGAATGTATCGAGCGTGGCGAGTTGGCGTCGCTGCAAACCCGCGCGTTGCTGGAAAAACATCTCAAGCCGCTACTGGATGAAGGTGCAGATACCATTGTGCTGGGCTGCACACATTACCCGTTTGTGCGACTGTTGATTGAAGAGATTACTGGTAAAGATGTTGCCATTATTGATACGGGCGCCGCCGTGGCAAGGCAATTACAGAAGAAACTGGCAGAACGGAATTTATTGTCAGCCAGCAGGTCTGCCAATATTAGCTTCTGGACGAACAGTGAAACGGAAAATGCAACGCAAGTGATTGACCAATTGTGGGGTGCAAAGGCGAGAGTTAAGACTTTGTAGTTTTCCAGTTTACTTTGACATTTTTACTTTGCGAAGATTTGTTTTTTGCTATAGTTTTTCTGTCGATTAGTTTATGTGTAAACTCAAAATTTTCACTGATTATTATGATTAGTAGTTTATTAAAATTTCCAGATAAGCTTACTTCAACTTTTTGACTGGTTTTTTCGGGGGATATTGTTCTTGTAGATCTTGCGCATGTATTTGTTGGTTAATCCAGTCCCAACTAATCCACTCGTCATCGTCATATATTCCATCTGAGAAATCTTGGTAAACTTGCCCAGTTCTATCGCAGCGAAACATAATTAATGATGCCCAACTACTTCGCCAGCTTTAAGCTTGTATTTCGTTCCGCAATAGGGGCAAGCGACTTGCCCCGTGGCGGTGATATCCAAGAATACCCGTGGATGCGATGCCCACAGCGCGACTTCATTGGTAGGGCAATGTAGGGGTAAGTCTTTGGCGGTGACTTCAAACTCTTTAACGTCAGACATCTTAAAAAATTTCCCAATTTGTCATTCCGACGAAGGTCGGAATCTAGTGACTTCAAAAGCCGCTGGATTCCGTGTCAGGCACGGAATGACAGAGTTCGTAATATTTTTATTAAACTAAGGTGAGCCAGTCAGCATGCTTGGCGGATTTGCCTTTCACCACATCAAAGTACATTGATTGCAGTTTTTCGGTAATTTCCCCACGTATGCCAGTACCAATCGCCCGATTATCCAACTCGCGAATCGGCGTGACTTCTGCCGCTGTGCCAGTAAAAAAGGCTTCATCTGCGCTATACACTTCATCACGCGTAATTCGTTTTTCCTGTACCTCTAAACCAATTTCGTTCGCAAGTTGAATAATGGTATCGCGGGTAATGCCTTCTAGCGCACTGGTTAAATCCGGTGTGTAGAGTTTACCGTTACGAATGATAAAGATATTTTCACCCGATCCTTCGGCCACAAAGCCATCTACATCCAGCAGCAGCGCTTCATCGTAGCCATCTTGCGCTGCTTCTTGATGCGCTAAGATACTGTTCATGTAATTGCCATTGGCTTTGGCTTTGCACATGGTGATGTTGACATGGTGGCGCGAGAATGACGATGTTTTAACGCGAATGCCTTTGGTCAAGGCTTCATCGCCCATGTAAGCACCCCAGCTCCAAGCAGCGCAAATCACATGAGTTGAGAGGGTTTTAGCGGCAATACCCATTGCCTCTGCGCCGTAAAATGCCATAGGGCGAATGTAGG
>JBQTJZ010000143.1:0-4523 GCA_052386615.1 Methylophilaceae bacterium | reverse complement strand
AATTCAAGCCGAATTTATCCAACTGCTGTGCGATAAGTTAAAGACAGGCGCCTATTTGCATGTGGCGACAGATTGGCAAGCCTATGCCGAATGGGTATTAACCTTATTAAATGCTGAAGCGCAATTAAAAAACACTTGTCAAGATTATGCAGAAAAGCCAGATTATCGCCCACTGACCAAGTTTGAAAATCGCGGGATTCAGTTAGGCCATGGTGTGTGGGATCTGATCTTTATTCGGAGTTGATTCGTTGGCAAATAGCCAGGCGCCGATGACTTTTTCCGCCTCATCCACGCCTTGCTTTTTCAGGCTAGAAAATAGCTGAACTGTACAGTTATTCCAATGCTCGCTGAGTGCCTTCTGTACTTTATTGCGCGCCTGAATTGCTTCATTGCGCGATAATTTGTCTGATTTGGTGAGCAGGACATGCACAGGCCTACCACTAAAGCAAAACCAATCTAACATTTGTCTATCCAGCGGTTGTAGGGGGTGGCGACTATCCATGACCAGCACTAGACCAGTCAAACTCGTGCGCTCACTTAAATAGCGAGAAAGTACCATTTGCCAGTGTGCACGCATCGCTTCAGGAACTTTGGCATAACCATAGCCAGGCAAATCGACTAAAAATTTATCATTCCCTTTGTCAGGATTGATGCTAAAGAAATTGATGAGTTGTGTGCGGCCAGGCTGCTTACTTACAAAGGCCAAGCGATTATGGTTAGCGAGCGTATTAAGTGCACTAGATTTGCCTGCATTCGAACGTCCCGCAAACGCAATTTCAATACCGTTCGCATGCGGTAAGTCGCGTAAATGGTGGGCGGAAATGTAAAAAGCAGCGTTTTGGAATAGAGGCATTGGATAACTTTTGGCTAAGTGCTTTAAGGCGCAAATGCTATCATGAACAGGTGAAATTTGATAAAATATTAAGCTAATTAGTTAGTTATATTTTTTGGAGCAGGTATGCGCATCAAGTTTTTTGTTTTATTCGGGTTGAGTTTTTTTGCACTATCCGCAATTGCAGCTAACCAAAAAGGTGAAAAAGCCCCTACAAAAACCTCCACTGAGCAGATGGCGCAAAACGTATGCGCTGCATGCCATGGCGTTGATGGTAACAGTGCCATTGCATTAAATCCCAAGTTGGCCGGTCAGCATCCAGAGTATTTATTAAAGCAACTAGCCAATTTTAAGGAAGGTAAGCGCGCCAATGCCGTAATGAGTGGCATGGTAGCCAATTTAAGTGCTGATGACATGAAAAATTTTGCTTATTATTATGCCAATCAAAAACAAACTTTGGGCAAAGCTAAAAGCAATGGATCGGGGTCTTTAGGCGAAAAAATTTACCGTGGTGGTATCGCCGCAACCCAAGTGCCCGCATGTGCAGCTTGTCATGGCGCGAATGGTGCAGGCATTCCTAAGCAGTTTCCTCGTGTTTCTGGACAGCATGCAGATTATGCCTATCAGCAACTTAAAACTTTTCGCACGGCTGAGCGCGCAAATGCGCCTATGATGATGGTGATAGCAGCCAAAATGACCGATGCAGAAATGCAAGCGGTAGCGGATTATATGCAAGGACTAAGATAAACCTAATCACACAACGGGGGTATTCTCCTTTGTTGTTTTATTGGGGTGGTTTAGAGGCTAGCGCGACTCTAAACGATACCACTCCGTTGATGTTCTTCGCTAAGCTTAGCTCGTAGCCTGCTTGTGTGGCATCATAGGCGGCATGATATAAACCAACACCTAAACCGTTATGCGAAGAGATATGTTTCTTAAACAAATCTTTTACAATCGCGCTATCAATCGCTTTTCCTGTATCGGTAACGCTTACACAAAAGCTATTTTCTGTGTTTTCGGAAAGCACCACGCTAATGTGTGTGTTCGGCTGGTATTTGGCTTTTTCTGTCGCGTTACTAATCAGATTATCCAGTACGCTGTCGAGCACCTCTGCATTGATGTCCAGCGCGGGGAAAGTTTCAGCTATAAATGCTATGTCTGCCTGCTGGTGACGTAATTGCAAACCTTTCCACCAGGCCGACATCTTTTCAAGCCGCTTCTTTTCTTCCCCAGGCGCTCTAAGTTTATCTAAAGTTGAAGCAATACGTTGATTCAACATGGGCAACTGTTTGCGGATTAGATTCACTAAAGCGGCATTATCCTTTTCATCGGTTTGCTCGGCGGCGCTCACGAGTGTGCCAACAGATTGCAAAATATTTTTAATGTCATGCGTTAAGCGCGAACCACTCTCATAGAATGCTTGCATGTAGGCATTTTGACGCATGGTTTCCTCTCGGCGTTTAGCTTCGTAAAATTCGCCCATAATTTGCGTTAGCAATTTCACATGCACATATAGCGCAGGAGAAATCTGCCAACGGGTGTGCAAAGTCATATGTAAATCTTTGAAGTTGAAATCGGTGCTGTGGCTCGATACTTCGCCTAAACGTCCCTGCGTTTCATCTGCCAACCAGGTTACGCCTGATATCCACTGCAAACGCATCATTTCCTGCATGGCGCCCTGCACAAAGTTATTTGCGCTAGATTCAATCTCACCTAAATTCGCAATATTTTTTACCCATTTTTCAAACGGCATGCCAATACTTAACAAGTAAGTCGACATTAATAATTCAACACCGGAAAAACGCGTGCTAGGTTTCCACAACAAACTAAATAGAATTAAAGTAATGGCAATACCAAAAATACTGATAAACATCACCTGAATATAATTGACTTGGTTTTGCGCACCAATGGCAAAACTTGCAAGCACCATAATCATGGCAATCAGCGTTAGCATTAAAGTGTAGAAAAAATCTAATATAGGTAACTGACCCGATCGTACGTTTTGGCTATTTAAAAATAACATAGACAAAGGCAGCAAAGGAATCAGGTAAGTAATCGTAAATTGTGCCGCTTCTAAATCATCGGATGCGCCTAATAATTTGGGGACCACCCAAAGCAATAGCATCGATAAAAGATAACTGGCTGCAAGAATGTGGATAATGCGGTTCGACCTAGCACCATCGGAAAATATACGCCCGCCTAGTAGGCCGAATAATATGCTTAACCAGGTGGCTATTAGCCACCAGTTAGTAAAATAAAGCCCTAAGCAACCAGCAATGATTAATAATACAATGGCGGGGAAAGACAGTTTTTCAGCACTGTGCCAAATCGGTTGCCACATCAAAAACAAACCGTAGTGGCATAAGAAAAAAGCGCGATGAAACTGGCTAGTATCTTCACCAGAAATTAAAAACGCATGCAAGCTTAATAGCATCAGCGCTAAAATGCTGTGCGATTGGGTGGCAAGTAGGTGATTTAGTCGGCTGGCATTAAACATCATTTAATAATAATCGCTCATTAAAGTGTGTCAATATTTTGTCATAAACGATGAAATTTCATCTATTTTTCTTCAATCCAATGGGTTAAATCCGGCTGTGAGCGTCTGGCTATAAGGATTTAACAGCTTGGTACGAACTTTGCATATTTTCCGTCAAATGCGATATCATAGGTAAAAATCGCACATAACAATAGGTTAAGGATACCACAATGAACAAACAAACAGGTTTTACCCTTATCGAGCTCGCTATCGTGCTGGTGATTATCGGCCTGCTACTTGGCGGCGTGCTGAGAGGGCAAGAGCTGATTAATAGCGCCAAAGTAAAAAACATGTCACGTGATTTTCAGAACGTGCAAGTCTATGTCTATGGCTACCAAGATAAATACAAGGCCTTGCCGGGCGATGATTTAGCTGCCGTAGCACACCTTGGAGCCACTGCTGCTCAGGCTGGCGCTGGCGCCGGTAACGGTCAAATCGGCGGTAGTTGGGATTCAACGTCAACCACTGATGAATCGCTCATTTTTTGGCAACATGTTAGGCTAGCTGGCCTCGCACCAGGATCTACTGCGCTGTCGGGAACAGGAGCGTTTATCCCTACCAATGCTGATGGGGGCAGACTTGGGATACAGGGCTTGGGCACACTTGGCAACTTGCCTGCTGGATTAAGTGGCGCATTTGCAGTATGTTCTGCTGGTGTTTTAGGTAAGTTTGCAAAGCAGCTAGATATCACACTGGATGATGGCGATACTGCGCTTGGTTCAATGCGTGTTTACACGACGGGTGGGGCTGCATGGGAAGCAACGACAGCGGTGACGGATACCGCACCATTTAACGTGTGTGTAGCCTTCTGAAAAGCGTAACAGAGAATAATTCGAGCCCGCTTAGGCGGGCTTTTTGTTTTTCCACGCTTAGAATTTGAATTTGCTTGAGCCCTGTTTTGATTTAGAATAAAGCAAAATTAAAACGAAGTTTAAATCTGCCCACACATGACTCAACCTATTGTCGAAATCGATGACCTTTCATTTGGCTACAAAGGCCGCATGTTACACAAAGGCATTAGCATGAAGTTCCCACGTGGTAAGGTGACAGCGATTATGGGGGGTAGCGGTAGCGGAAAGACCACGTTGCTACGCCTCATTGGGGGGCAGATTCGACCAAGCAAAGGCGCGGTACGTGTGGATGGCAAAGTAGTGC
>JBQTJZ010000142.1:0-8751 GCA_052386615.1 Methylophilaceae bacterium | reverse complement strand
GCGGTGGAATGAATAATGCGGTCGCGGTCGCGCTGAAAACCATTACGTAAGGGCGAAGTAGGCTCTTTGCATTGACGACCCCGAGAAGTCTCAGGGTTGGCAGCGTAAGGCGCTGGCTGAGGGCTACTGTGTATAGGTTGATTCATTGACAGCTGGCTAATGTTGCTTTGAGTTTTTCTGCATCGTAATCACTGGTAATCAGCGCTTTGCCAATGCCTTGTTGTAGTACTAGACGAATTTTTCCATCCTGCACTTTTTTATCCAAGCCCATCAAATCTAAATATCTTTCTATGCCTAATAGAGGAGCAGTGGTCGGTAATTTTGCTGCTCTGAAGATAGCTTCTATTCGCGCCATTTCTTCTGCTTGTAACCAACCCATGCGTTGTGATAAATCTGCGGCTAGCATCGTGCCGGCGGCGACTGCCTCTCCGTGTAGCCAAACGCCATAACCCATGGCATTTTCAATCGCATGGCCAAAGGTATGGCCCAGATTAAGCAAAGCACGCTCACCTGTTTCGTGTTCATCGGCAACGACCACTTCGGCCTTATTGCGGCAAGAGCGGTAAATAGCCTCACTGATTACGGTCTCATCCAGCTTCATCAGCTTGGCTATATTCAATTCCAGCCAATCAAAAAAATCCTTATCGCGAATTAGGCCGTATTTAATCACTTCCGCCACACCTGCCGATAGTTCTCGCGGTGGTAGTGTGGCTAACGTATTAATATCTGCCAGCACTACTTTTGGCTGATAAAACGCGCCTATCATGTTTTTACCAAGCGGGTGGTTAATGCCAGTTTTACCGCCAACACTGGAATCTACTTGCGAGAGTAGCGTGGTGGGGATTTGAATAAAGGGTACGCCCCTTAGATAGGTGGCAGCAGCATAGCCAGTTACATCGCCAATGACCCCACCCCCCAGCGCAATGAGCGTAGTACTGCGCTCACAACGATGTTGCAATAATGCATCGTAGATAAGCGTCAGCGTATCGCTATTTTTATACGCCTCACCATCGGGCAACACAATTTCAATCACACTCACGCCAGCGTCGCGCAATGGCTTAGCCAGTTTTTGCAAGTATAAAGGCGCTACTGTGGTATTGCTGACAATGGCGACTTGCTTACGTGCTAAGCAGGGCAAAATGAACTCGGGTTTCTCTATCAGACCAGTCCCGATATGAATCGAGTAGCTGCGATCGCCAAGTGCCATATGCAGGGTTTGTATCATTATTTCAGCTCTAAAAGGGATTGCTCAATTTGGTTAATCACCATGGCTGCCGGTTGATGACCGGTATCTACAATGATATGAGCAGTTTCTGTATACAAGGGGTGGCGCTCCGCATAAAGCTGTTCTAACTTGGCGCGGATATCTACATTTTGCAGCAAAGGGCGTTGTTTATCGTGTCGCATTCTATGCCAGAGGTCGTTAGCAGTTGCACGCAAATAAATGACAGTGCCCTTATTTTTAAGGCTTTCACGATTCTCGGGTGCAATCACCACGCCGCCGCCAGTGGCTAACACAATACGATTCAACTGTGTGAGCTCATGAATAACTGCCATTTCACGCTTACGAAACCCGGCTTCGCCTTCCAACTCAAAAATCACGGGAATTTTAACCCCGGTGCGCTTTTCAATTTCGGTATCGCTATCGTAAAATGTTCTACCGAGTTGTTTGGCAAGCTGTTTACCAATCGTGGTTTTACCTGCCCCCATCAAGCCAATAAAAAAAATATTGTGGTTCGTTGTGCTTGCCATAAAAAATGCCCATCACTTTAATGATAGGCATTTTAAGGTAAAGCAAGCGGTCTGTCAGTTAAGTCTTATCGTAAGCCCAAACTTTCATCCATAATTCTGGGGGTAATAAAAATCAGCAGCTCGGTTTTATCATCTTGCTTAGTACGGCGTTTGAACGCGTTGCCAATGATAGGAATATCGCCAAAAAACGGCACTTTGGAAACATCGTTTCTCTCTGTTTGCTCATAAATACCTCCCAGCACGGCTGTTTCACCATTTGCCACTAACACCTGAGTAGTCACATTCTGGGTATCAATCGAAGGTACGCCAGCGAATATTACGCCAACACGTTCTTTTCTTACATCTAAATCCATAATAATTTTATCGTCTGGTGTAATTTGTGGGGTGACCTCCAAGCTCAACACCGCCTCTTTGAAGGATACTGTTGCCGCACCACTGCTCGATGCCTCCAGATAAGGAATTTCGGTACCTTGGGCAATCTTGGCTTTCTGCTGATTAGCTGTTGTAACACGAGGACTGGACACTACCTTGCCTCGGTTATCGGTTTCCAATGCGGTCAATTCAAGATTCAGTAACAAACCTGCCGGTAATCTGAATAAACTGAAGGCTATTTGACCCGTTGGGTTTGCTACCGGCAGATTGCTATTTAATCCGCCCGCTCCTGCGGCTATGCCGCCTGGGCCCACGGTAGTAACAGCAGAGGTCTGGCCCAAATTACCGCCAATGGCAACTGTGTTTTGCCCGGGCGTTGTAAACGAATTGACGCCAAATCTCGCCCCTAAACTTTTGCCAAATTTTTCATCTGCCAACACTAACCGTGATTCAATCATCACCTGTCTGACAGCAATATCTGTCTTATTAATGATGTCCTGCACTTCTTCCAGTTTTTTAGCTGTATCTTGAATAAACAAGGTATTAGTACGTGGATCAATGACTGCTGTACCCCGTTTAGATAAAATACTCTTGTTCTGGTTTTGGTTTTGGTTGGAACCTGCGCCGCTACTGGTTTTACTGCCCGTCAGGATTTCTTTAAAAGCTTCCGCTTTTTGGTATTTCAACGTGAAAACTTCGGTACGTAGCGGTTCCAAATCTGCAATGGCTTGATTGGCCTCTAGTTCTGCCTTATCTTTTGCCGCCACTTCTTCCGCAGGCGCAACCATAATCACATTGCCCGTTTTACGCATTTTTAGCCCTTTGTTCTGCGTAATGATATCCAGCGCTTGATCCCAAGGTACGTCTTTGAGTCTTAACGTCAGATTACCCGTCACCGTGTCGCTGGTAATAATATTTAGACCGGTAAAATCGGCAATCACCTGCAACACTGAACGTACTTCAATATTTTGGAAATTAAGGGATAGTTTCTCGCCTGCATAGCCAGGTTTGGAACCTTTCACCAATTTGTTGGGATCCTCTATCACTTGTCGCACATCAATAATAAACTTATTGTCCGCCTGATAAGCAGATTGCTCCCAGTTACCTTTGGGTTCTATCACCATACGACCATTCTTGCCTTGTTTCATTGTGTCCACATAAAGTACAGGCGTATTAAAGTTAATCACATTTAATCGGCGTTGCAGTTCATCCGGAACATCGGTGTTGATAAAATCAACGATAATCTGTTTGCCTTTTTGCTTAATATTAATGCCGGTATTGGCATCAGATAAATCTACCATGATGCGACCTTCCCCATTTTTCCCGCGCGCAAAGTCCACGTTGGTAATCGCATGTTCCTGATTGATTGCTTTAGACTCTGCAAAGCGAGTCTCGGCAGGCGTGTTTGCGACAGCGGCTTCGTTGCCTTGTAAGGTAATAATCACGTCATTACCATTCAATGTGGTGTTATACCCTACGGCTTTAGACAAATTGAGCACCACGCGTGTGCGGTCTTTGGCTTGTGCCAAGCTCACACTTTTCAGTGCGCCCTGCTCGCTGGAGATATTGCTTTTTGCTAGACCGTTGGCCGTTTTGGGAAAATCTAAAGCGATTCTGGCAGGATTCTTGAGGGTAAACCCTGCTGGCGGGTTTGCCAGTGGCTCTGTCATTTTGACACGAATACTGACACGGCCACCCGAGAGGGAAGAAAAGTCAATACTTTCAATTTTATTGCTCATCAAATCTTCATCTGCAGCAAAAGCATTGCCTAGTAAGCCTATGCTTAGTAATAGCAATGCCATCCATTTTGTCGTCAATTTAATCATATTCATTCCCATCCATTATTCTTGCAGATTAATACTTGCATTGCGTTCTACCCAATCTCCTGTGAGATCATCTTGAACAATTTCTTTGATATCGATCGCATTTTCATTAATTGCGGTAATCAGACCAAAATTGGGTCCTAGATAGTTACCCACCTTCACTTGTTGAATGGTGCTATCAGGCGTTTTCACCAAAGCGTAAATCAACTTGTTGCGACTCATAGACCCCACGTATAGCAAACTTTCCAGCGGAAACGACTCAAGTGCCTCTTTGGGGCGGTTGGTGTTAGGCTGTAGCGATCCACTTCTGCTGGTTGCTTTTCGCGCCCTGAACGGGTCGGACAACGTGTTATCCGCATTGTACTGTAGGGGAAGATAAGGAAGCACTTCCGGCAGTGGTTCTACCACTTTGGTCATGTCATTGGCAGCACTAGCCATAAACTGATCGAGATCATCACCACTATTGCCCCCACATGCGGCAAGCATGCTGCAAGCGCATGCGATTACAATGAGATTGAATTTGGTGTTATTCAAGTTCATCATTTTTTAGCGTCCTTCTTATTTTTTTGTGCCGCTAATTCCGCCGCTTTTTTGCTTGCAAGTTCAGATGAATCAAGATAACGGTAAGTTTTTGCAACAGCTTCCATCGCTAATACGCTGTCCTTAGCATCTTTGTTCACTGGCGCAACCGATAAATCATTTAGAGTCACGATACGAGACAACTTGGAAACATCGGTCGCAAATGCGCCAATATCGTGATAATTACCGATAATTTTAATCTGAATAGGCATTTCAGCATAAAAGTCGGCCACGACTTCCTGCCCAGGCTTGAACAATTCAAACTCCAAGCCACGTCCTAATCCTGCCTGGTTAATATCAGTCAACAAACCATCCATTTGTGATTTATCTGGGAGCTGTTTTAGCAAAGCACCAAATGTCTTCTCGATATCAATCATCTGTTGTCTATAAGCTTCAACTTTAACGGCCTGGCTTTTTTTGGTTAAAAAAGTTTGCCTGAGTTCAGCTTCTTTCGCTTCTGCTTGATTGTGTGCATCTATTTCTGGGCTCCACAAAAACCAGTAGCCCAATCCTATTAAAACAATCGCCAAAAATGCCAGCAACACCAACTTAACCGGCACGGGCAAGTTGCCTGCATTTTTAAAGTCTATATTATTAAAATCTTCTAATTTCATGATGCGACACCACCCGGTTTTTTCTTAGCAGGCACTTCTTCAGCTTTTTGCACCTTAAGATTCACGGTCAAGGTAAAATCGTTTAACTTGATGCCGTTCAGAGTGGATGTTTTAATTTCAACCAGATTAGGCAGCTCCATCCAATTAGATACGCTCAAATTTCTTACCAAGGTGGCCACGCGTGCGTTCGTATCTGCCACTCCTTGCAGGGTGATTGAGTTGCCAACCTGCTTAATACTTTTCAGGTATAAGCCTTCCGGTAATTGGCGGGTAAGCTCATCTAGCACGACAACCGCTTGGCTACGATTAGATTGCAGGTTCTCAACAATTTGTTTGCGCTCCAACACATTATTAATTTGATCTCTTAAATCTTTAATGTCTGCAATTTCTTTATCGAGTTGATTAATCGCGGTTTCTAAACGAGCATTTCTTTCTAGCTGTGCTTGTTTTTTCGCCCCCAAAAACGTCCATCCGGCAAATACGATTGCACTGGCGGCAACGGCTGCTAGTAACGCCATTAAGCCAAACTGGCGCTGCCTTTCGGCACGCTTCAACTGGCGATGTGGTAATAAATTGATACGCATCATTAATCCACCCCGCGCATCGCAAGCCCGCATGCCACCATCAACGAAGGCGCATCTACTGCCACCTGTTGCTGCTTCACGCGCGAGCCTAAAGACATCCCTTGAAATGGATTGGCGATTACGGTGTTCACCTGTGTACGATCCTGCACCATGACATCAATCGCTGGGATGGCAGCGCATCCACCGGCTAACACAAGATGGTCTATGCGATTATATGAGGTTGAACTGGTAAAAAACTGTAAGGCGCGCGCTACTTCTGTGGATAGTGAGTGCATAAATGGCTGGAGTACTTCTGCTTCGTAGCTTTCTGGTAAGCCGCCTTTGCGTTTTGCAATTTCAGCCTCTTCCACCGATAAGCCAAAACGACGCTGAATCTCTTGTGTGAGTTGCGAACCCCCAAAAGCCTGTTCGCGAATATAAACAGATTTATTATCGTGCAACACGTTGATATGCATCAATGCGGCACCCATGTCGATAATCATCACCGTTTGGTCTTTACCAGAGTTAGGGAGCTGATTTGCCACCAAAGCATAAGCAGCTTCCGTGGCATAAGTGTCAACATCCATCACGCTCACTTTCAAACTTGCATCCTCGGCAGCAGCCACACGATCTTCAATCTTTTCCTTACGTGCCGCGGCAATCAGCACTTCAACTTCATCTGGGCTATTCGGCGCCGGACCTAACACCTGAAAATCGATATTGACTTCTTCTAACGGAAATGGAATATATTGATTCGCTTCTGCCTCTACCTGCACTTCCATATCTTCTTCACGCAACTCACTAGAAAACATGACTTTTTTGGTAATTACCGCAGAAGAGGGCAACGCGAGGGCAGCGCGCTTTTCTCGTGAACCGAGTAATTTCCAAGCGAGCTTTACCGCATCTGAAACCTGTTCTAAACCCGCGATATTGCCATCCACGATGGCGTCTTTCGGAATTGCGGCCATAGAGTACCCCTCAAGACGATAAGCCCCTTTGCCGCTAGCAGAAAGTTCCACCATCTTGACAGCTGAGGTACTGATATCCACTCCAATCAGCGGTGGCGTACTCTCACTAAAAAAATCGAATTTCAAATTAAAATTCTCTTTCTATATTCGTTAGTTACACACAATAGTGATAATTTACATTAAATCCTAGCAACAACTTTACGCCCTGTAAAGCAAATTTTAATTTTAAATCACTGCTGCTGTATCATTTATAACTTCTGTGTTATTTTTACCACACGCCAATCAGCCAATTCAATCACATGGTTTTGGTTAATCTACATAACCTTATATACTGTTACATTGCTTCGATTTGATGAAATTTTTTATATGACTCCCAAAAAGTGGTGGCATTTTCTTATGCTATTTGTACTGGTAAGTGGCTTAGCCGTTTTTGCACTTGGCACACTGGCGATTACGCTCATTTATCCAACGCTACCCTCGCTGGAAACCCTCACCAACTATCATCCCAAACAACCATTGCGGGTATATTCTGCTGATCATTTTTTAATGGGCGAGTTTGGCGAAGAACGACGTGCTTTTATTAAAATCAATGATGTCCCTAAAAACCTTAAAGATGCGGTTTTAGCCATTGAAGACAGGCGTTTTTATAAGCACAAGGGGGTAGATACCAAAGGGGTAGTGCGCGCTATCAAAAACAATTTGTCTGGCAAAAGCCATGAGGGCGCTAGCACGATAACGATGCAAGTGGCTAAAAACTTTTTTACTGGGCCGAGCAAAAAGCGCAACATGCTTACCAAAGTGAAAGAAGCATTGTTGGCAATAAAAATTGAGAAAACGCTCAGCAAAGATCAAATTTTAGAACTGTATCTGAATCAGATTTATTTAGGTCAACGCTCTTACGGTTTTGCAGCAGCCTCACAAGTATATTTTGGTAAACCACTGGCTAAACTCACGCTGGCCGAATCGGCACTATTAGCAGGCTTACCTAAAGCGCCTTCTGGCTATAATCCTTTTACTAAACCACAAAGAGCGACCGATCGACAACAAGAAGTGCTGCGTGATATGCATCGCTACGGTTTTATTGATGAAGCTAAATTTAATCAGGCGATGGCGCAAAAACTAACTTACAAAACAGCCAAACAATCACGCGATTTAAACGCTGACTATGTGGCAGAGTTGGTTCGCCAAATTTTGCATGCGCGCTACCAAGATGATATTTATAGTAGCGGCCTGAAAGTTTATACCACCATCAAAAAAGCCAATCAAGAAGCTGCCAATACTGCTGTTTTAGAAGGTATCCTAGATTATCAGCGTCGTCAGGGTTATCAAAAAGCAGAAAAAGTGATTGATTTGACAAGGATAGAATCGACCGACTTAAAAGAAGGCTTGCAATTAGCTCTGGAAGATTTTGAGGAATACGGGGGCCTGATTCCAGCTATCGTCACCGAGGTTTCTGTTAAATCAGTGAAACTATTCAGCAAAAAGGGTGAAAGTCTCGATATCACGGGGGATGGGCTCAGCCTGTTGCAAAAAAATCTAGGCGATAAAGACCCGAGTAATGACAAGATCAAAGCGGGCTCGGTAGTACGTATTATCAAAAGGCAAAGCCAATGGCACATCGTGCAACTGCCACAAGTGGAATCGGCGCTCATTGCGCTCAATCCAGAAAATGGGGCAGTGACCGCATTAGTCGGTGGGTTTGATTTTAGTAGAAGCAAGTTTAATCATGTTACGCAAGCATGGCGGCAACCTGGTTCAAGTTTTAAGCCGTTTGTGTATTCTGCTGCTTTAGAAAAAGGCTTCACGCCAGCCAGCATTATAGAAGATGACCCACTAAGCATGTCTGCCGACGAAGTTGGCAGCAATCAAAACTGGGAGCCTAAAAACTACGACTGACAATACGATGGGACGATTCGACTAAGAACGGCACTCACCAAATCCAAGAACATGGTATCGATTCGTTTGCTAGACAGGATTGGGCCGCGCTATGCTCAGGATTACATTACTAAATTTGGGTTTTCGCGTAAAGACCATCCTGCCTATTTAACGATGGCATTAGGTGCTGGCCAAGTCACCCCGT
>JBQTJZ010000141.1:0-1705 GCA_052386615.1 Methylophilaceae bacterium | reverse complement strand
GCGGGCATGAACCGCAAGCTTTATCCCAAGCTCGAAACTTTATTTTTAACGCCGGCCGAACAATTTATGTTTGTGTCCTCTACGCTGGTGCGCGAAGTCGCAACATTGGGAGGCGGTGTGCATCAGTTCGTATCGCCTTTGGTAGAGCAAGCCATTAAAGCTAAGCTTGCTGCAAAATAGGATATTCCATGAGTTTAATGATTACAGATGAGTGCATTAACTGTGACGTATGTGAAGCGGTGTGCCCGAATAATGCGATTTACCAGGGGCAAGACATTTACGAGATTAACCCAGGTTTATGCACTGAATGCGTAGGTCATTTTGATGCGCCACAATGCGTCGATGTTTGCCCGATTGACTGCATTCCGCTGAATCCAGACAGGGTGGAAAGCCAAGCACAGCTCATGCAAAAATATATTCAGCTAACTTCAAAATAAGGACGATTTTAATGAGAATACTCCACACCATGTTACGCGTAGGCGATTTGGAACGCTCGATTCGGTTCTATACCGAGGTATTGGGTATGCAACTGATTCGCAAACACGATTATCCTGATGGTGAATTTACGCTGGCTTTTGTGGGATACGGTAACGAATACGATAACAGCGTAATAGAACTCACGTATAACTACGGCAAGACTTCTTACGAGATGGGTGGTGCATACGGCCATATGGCGCTCGAGGTGGATGACGCTTATGTCGCCTGCGAGCAAGTCAAACAAAAAGGGGGTAAAGTAATTCGTGCGGCAGGCCCAATGAAGCATGGCACTATTGTGATTGCGTTTGTGGAAGACCCGGATGGTTATAAGATTGAATTTATTCAAAAAGGGAGCATCGAATATCCTCGAAATATTTAGCTAACATGGCAGATAATAAAGCACAACTTACCATAGCCGTGCAGGCTGCGCTGGTGGGTGATTGGGATAAAGCACATAAAATCGCACAAGATTATTCTGATACAACCGCAAACTGGATTCACGCGGTGTTGCACAAAATAGAAGGTGATGTGTGGAATAGTAATTATTGGTATGCACGTACGGCGGGCAGAAAATATGAAGATTTTGCTGATGCCAATGCAGAACTAAAGCAAATATTGGCAGTACTCAAATAAAAAGGCCTGCAATTACAGGCCTTCTTATAACGTGGGTTGCTTGATTAGCTTGCGTTAGATAAGGTGACGTATTTGAATTCACCATTCACCAGTGCAAAATTCGCATCTAGTTTAGCCTGCTCTTTTAGCACTGCGTTATGGTAAACCCACACCACGCCAGTCACCACGCCTGCGGCGTTTCTCATCGAAATAATGTTATCGGGCATACCAAAATTGCTAGCAACCTCGTTCGGTTTGGTTGTTTCAAGGATGCTGTAAAATTTTTCTGACGACATCAATTTAGCGTCATGAGAGATGGGCAGCTTGTAGTCTGCAGCATTGATATTAAATGTGCCAAAAACCAAGCTACTCAATACTAAACTACCTAATAATAAGCTTTTTGTTAATTGTTTTTTCATGTGTTTAATCTCCTTCTTATTGAGATTCTACTTTAACAAAAAGATATTACTGATTGATGACACAAGTGTAACTGGAATGTAAGTCTTATTGTTGTTATTTGATGTTTGATGTTAACCAAAAAATGCCTTAGCTTTGTCTAACCAGCTTTTATTTCTCGGGCTATCTCTGCCAGAATCAGCTTGAGTGCTGGCTTCAA
>JBQTJZ010000140.1:0-2770 GCA_052386615.1 Methylophilaceae bacterium | reverse complement strand
GACTGAACTAGGCCCTTTCCCTACATTTACCAGCCCAATCCGCAATAGCTATGCTTTTGGGCTCAATACCTCTTACGAGCTTGATTTTTGGGGGAAAATTAGACGGGCAAAAGAATCTGCACGTGCCCTAGCATTAGGGTCGAGAGATGCTAAGCAAACGGTGGCGCTTTCGCTCGTAGGCTTGGTTACCAGCAATTATTTGCAATTACGCGGATTAGACGCGCAAACTGCCATCACAAAAGATAATCAAAAAAGTCGTAGCGAAAGTTTAGATCTAACCAAACGCCGTTTAGCTGGGGGGGTGGCAAGCAGCCTAGAAGTCAGTCAGGCTGAGGTGGCGGTGAGCAATTTAGAAGCACAACTGATTGAGCTAAATCGCTTACGTGCGCTGAGCTTGCATCAACTTACCATATTAACGGGCGAATTAAATTTGACATTGGAAAGTGCAGATATCAGAGCCCTGCCCATGCCCCCGCAGCCACCTGCTGGCTTACCCTCAGACCTACTGGAAAATCGTCCTGATATTCGCCAAGCAGAGCAGGTATTAATCTCAGAGAATGCCAAAATTGGTATTGCTAAAGCGGCTTTGTATCCATCGATTAAGCTCACTGGAAACTATGGGGGAGAAAGCTTGGAATTAAGCGATGTTTTACGCTCTGGCGCACGTATCTGGACGCTTGGTTTAGGTTTGGATTTACCTATTTTTGATTCCGGTAAACGCAAAGCACGTGTTGATCAAGCCTCTGCAAGACAAAAACAGGCGCTGGCGCAATATCAAGCCGCGATTCAAAATGCTTTTAGAGAGGTAAAGGATGCGCTGATTAGTAGGCGTTTGCATGCTGAGCGTGAGCAGGCTTTGATCAATAGCGCGACTTCGGCTAAAAATGCGATGAATGTAGCAGAAAATCGCTATAAATCTGGCTATTCTTCTTATTTAGAGGTGTTAGATGCGCAACGCGTCCATAATGATGCCTCGCTCGCTGCTATACAAGCAAGGCAAGCTAGCTTTTTAGCCACAGTGGAACTGTTTAAGGCGCTAGGAGGTGACTGGAACATACCCGAAAAAAGCGCGTTAGCTAATCAGCCTGCCCAGCCTTGAACGAGGTTAGAACGTAGTCGCTACTTTTACCCAGTCATCAAGAGACTCTAATGGAGCACCTATGACAATCAACTCTTTCTTGCCTTCACTTTGAATAATGTGTTTTGAATTCGGGCGGTGGTTGATTTTCGGCAAAATGATGCTTGGTGTTTCAGAGAGTCCTGCTTCAGCGGGCAGATAAATAGCCGAAAATACGCCGATATCCATAGGTGAGCCACGGTGAGCAGCATTGACTTCTAGCATAGTGTCTACGAATGCGGTGTTTTCTTGAGTGGGCTTTAATTGTACCCATATGGCGTTACGAGAGACCACTTCGATGCCAACTTTAAGATAATTACCTTGGGTTGCCTTAACACACCTAATCATGCCAATCATTACCTTGCCAAGGTCATCTTCAATTACCATGCTGATGAGCTTATCTGGCCTGGCTAAAATGTTGGCGTATTTATTCACGCGCGTGCCATACCCATGGGCGCTTTCATCGGTAATAACCCAGGTATCAAGTGAGCCACTAGTGACGCTAAGATTGGTGGTTTGTTTTAATACCGTATGGCCAAGTAAAAGCTCGTCTAGCGATTTGCCACTTTTCGACATTTGCATGCCATGGTTGATTTGATTTGCTTGCAAGACATGGTTACAAATATTCACAATGCCAGCGTTGACTCTGGCGCTTTTAGAAGTCGCTTCTCGCGGCTCTTTACGGCGCTGACGCACATAGTTTTCTTTTTTCCATTCCGCATGCATGGTGGTGAGGGTTTCGTTCAATCTCTTCACATTTTCTATTTTCGAAGAAACCAAGCTCTCTGGCATTTCGCCACGTTCAGTGACGGTAATCGCAACGGTGAGCATTTTTTCAAAATCATTCAACTCCCAATAGCGGCAGTCATCATTCGGTTCAAAGTTTCGCATGCGTTTTGCTGGAATATCACGCTCTAAATCCACAAAAAACAGGTATTGCTCAGGCGTGTACTTATTGCTGATATGCGCCCGTGTTAGCCATGCTGCTAAGACTTTAGCCGCAATTTCAACATGATTCTTTTGCATGCTCATTTGTAATAACTGGCCCAGCATGCAAATTTGCACAATAAGGGCGGCTAGCGTGGTTGATTGTTCAGAGGGAAAGACCACAATCGGCATGCCCAGCAGATTTTGCTTTTGGGCAACTTTATACAGCATGTAAATCTGTAGCCACATTTTCGTGGGCGGGTTTTGTTGCACAAACATGCGCCATTTGGACATACCAAAGGCAGCGTATACCGCACGCGCTAACACAAGAATAGGCATGGTGCCTTCAAGCTTGAATTTGCTGGGGTCGATCACAAGTTCAATAATTCTGAGATGGCAGATATAAGACTGGCGGCAGTAGTTGTAGCAAGTCTCACTTATGCTCATCTCCAAGTCAGGCTTCATGTAGGTGATATGAACAAATTGTGTCGCTAGTTTTTCTAAGCGATCGTGATTAAGATCCTCAACTTCTATAATCAAATCAAGCTTTTGCGTAGTGCTAAGCGCAGCATCATCGATCATATGCGCTAACTTTTGTGTGGAGAAACGTAACGCTGAAATATCATCCATATCAGCTAATTCAAGTACCCAAGAAGATAACTTGTCGGATTCTTTTGCTG
Organism: Methylophilaceae bacterium; assembly: GCA_052386615.1. Taxonomy (GTDB): domain Bacteria; phylum Pseudomonadota; class Gammaproteobacteria; order Burkholderiales; family Methylophilaceae; genus JBQTJZ01. The sequence goes on along the minus strand of JBQTJZ010000140.1, from coordinate 46 downwards.
AGTTAGGGACGAGTAGTCGTTGAAAAATGTTTTTCATCAGAATGAA
>JBQTJZ010000139.1:0-7492 GCA_052386615.1 Methylophilaceae bacterium | reverse complement strand
ACCTAAGCCGATAATTAAACCAATACCAATGCCTGTGTAGGCCTGAATCATTGCTAAAGCGTCCATTTTGTTACCCTCTCTAAAATTAAACTGAACCTAAAACGACTAATAAAAACAACTTACTCATTTAAAACAAACTACAAATTTCAAAAAATGCAAACTTCTAAACAAGACTAGGCGTTACTTAAAAAATGACGCTCACATACAAAACGTATGCTACGCACCATTTTTTAAGTAACAACAACGCATTGTGACGAAGTTTGCATTTTTAGTGGCTTTCATGTGCCATGGCCAAATAAACCACGGTTAACATCATAAAAATAAATGCTTGTAATGCCACAATTAAAATATGGAAAATAGCCCAGCCAGCCCCCAAAATTGCGGCGGGTATCATACCCGCCAAGCCCGTAGCCGCCCATAAGCCCAGCAATAAGAAAATCACCTCGCCGGCATACATGTTACCGAACAACCGCAACGAGTGTGAAAGCGGTTTCGAAATGTATTCGATTAAGTTGAACAAGAAATTAAGCGGCAATACCCAGATTTTTGTGCCGAATGGGGAAAAGAAGAGTTCGTGTATCCAGCCACCTAAGCCTTTTACTTTAATCGCAAAGAAAATCATTAAAAACCAAACGGCTAAAGCTAAGGCAAATGTAGTGTTGATATCTGAGGTTGGAACGCTACGCCAGTGATGTAAACCGAATAAACCGTAGAATTTGTGCATAATATCTACCGGTAAAAAATCCATGGCGTTCATGGCGAACACCCATAAAAAAACCGTCAAAGCGGTTGGTGCAATAAAGCTATGACGGTTACCATGGAAAATATTTTTCACTTGGTCATCCACAAAACCAAACACGAGTTCTACAAACGCCTGCCCCTTAGTTGGCACGCCCGAAGTTGCCTTACGCGCTGCTAGCCAAACTAAGCCCATCACCACAAAACCAAGCAACACTGACATTACCAGCGTATCCACATGTAGCGTCCAAAAACTGCCATCGCCAATAGGTTGGACATTAAAGCTTAAATGTCCTGCTATGTAATCAGCAGGTGTAAGCGCCTTTTCGGCGTGCTCTAAATTTTCTGTAGCCATAAATATTTTTTAACTATAGTTATTTATTAAATTTTAGCGTCTAACTTAGACATGGCGGCGCCTGAAAACAGGGCAGCACCAGCCAAACCAGCAACCAGTGCAAATGGCACTAACTGCTTATAAATTTTAAACGTGATAAACAACAGAATAACAATCAGTAAAATCTTGATTGCTTCTGCTTTCAACATATTTATTAGTATTGCAGATGCCTCTTTACGACTACGTTGCGCTATTTTTGAAGCAAAAAATGCTGCGACTACCACGGATAAACCGCCCACCATTGCCGAAAAACTTGCATGCATTCCCGAAACCAACAGCGCGATGAGTGCTATGGCAACTGTCGCTAATAACTGCCAACGTAGCATACTACTAAAAACCTTATTTATTGCTAAGCCTTTATTCTGATTGTTCATTATGATGTTCACTTCAAGCAAAAATTGAAATGGGCTTTAGCAAAGTCCGCGATTCTGAATTATTATCAGTTTTTAGTCAAGCACTATGTATCAATTTCACACTTAATAAAGAAACACTTAGCGAGACATTTTGGCAATAATGCCATCTAGCTGATCCAAATTACTGTAAGCAATTTTGAGCGTTCCTGTCCCGTTCGCTTTGGCGGCAATACTTACTTTTGCTCCAAACTGGTCACTTAATGCTTCTTGCAAGCGCATTACGTCATGATTGATGCTGATTTTCTGTTTATTATTATGTTTGGGCATATGCTGTTGCTTGGCCAATGTTTCTATTTCTCGTACTGATAATTGTTGCTGCACCACTTTATTTGCCAGCAGTATTTGTTGCACCGGCTCTAAACCAATGAGAGAGCGCGCATGCCCCATATCCAGCTTGTTTTGCAATAACATTTCCTGCACCGCATGCGTTAAAGTTAGCAAACGTAATATATTTGAAACAGCCACTCGCGATCGCCCAACCGCCTCAGCTGCTTTTTCATGCGTCATATTAAATTCGTCAATCAGGCGCTTAATCCCTTGCGCTTCTTCTAACGGGTTCAAGTTTTCTCGTTGAATGTTTTCGATTAACGCCATGGCTAGCGCAGATTCATCTGCGATTTCGCGCACCAATACAGGGACTTCCTGTAAGCCTGCCATTTGGCTGGCGCGCCAACGACGCTCGCCTGCGATAATTTCATATCGCTCTGTCGAAATTTCACGTACCAAAATCGGTTGCATAATGCCTTGTGTTTTGATGGAATCGGCTAAAGTTTGCAAAGCGGCATCGTCCATATGCGTGCGCGGCTGATATTTACCTGGCTGCATTTGGGTAACGCTTAACATGCGCAAAACATCCTCACTACTAACCGATTCCATATCGCCTGCAAGTAGCGCATCTAAACCTCGACCCAAGCCTTTTTGTTTAACCATTCTGCAGTTCCTTATATAATTTAACTAATTGATTTATTTAATTATTTTTATCGATAATCTCTTCTGCCAGCTCTAAATATGCCACTGCGCCCTTAGAGGTTTTATCGTAAATCAACGCAGGCAGGCCATAACTGGGTGCTTCTGCTAGACGAATATTGCGAGGGATCACTGTGTTGTACACTTTCTCACCAAAATGGCTAACCAGTTGGTCGGAAACTTGGCTCGCCAGCATGTTGCGATTATCAAACATGGTGCGTAATAAACCTTCTATTTCCAGTGTTGGGTTTAAATGTGCACGTACTTTTTTAATCGTATTCACTAAATCAGATAATCCTTCTAGCGCATAATATTCGCATTGCATCGGTATCATCACCGTATCCGCAGCAGTAAGCGCATTGACCGTGACCAAATTAAGGGCTGGGGGGCAATCAAGTAAAATATAGTCATACAAATTAACGCCGGCAATGGCTTTTTTTAAGCGGGTTTCTCGCTCTCGCTCATTGACTAGCTCAACTTCTGCACCAGCCAGTTCGCGGTTAGAAGGTGCAACGTCAAAGCCCCCTTTTTCACTTTTTACAGTCACTTCTACCAACTTTTTTTCACCGATTAATACATGATAAATGCTGTGTTTAAGATGCACTTTATCGACTCCACTCCCTGTGCTGGCATTACCTTGCGGATCTAAATCCACCAACAATACTTTTTTATTTTTAGCTGCTAGGCTTGCCGCTAAATTAACGCATGTTGTCGTTTTTCCCACGCCGCCTTTTTGATTAGTAATTGCTAGTATTTTCATAAGTTATCGCTATTTTCTAAGATGATTAAGTGCCGTTCAGCATCCAGCCCCGCCACTGTTAATGGAACAATTTTACTTGCTTTTATGTTGATAAGCTCATGGTTTGGCACTAGGCCTTTCATGGCGAGCCATTGACCATTTTTTGATAGTAAATGCCGTGTTAACTTTACAAACAAATCAATTTCAGAAAAAGCGCGTGAAACAATGAGTTGAAACGGCACTGTCGGTTTGAAATTTTCTACGCGCGCATGCACTACCGTTAAATTATTCAAGCCTAACTCACCCTTTACTTGGCGCATAAAAATGGCTTTTTTCTGTACTGCGTCTATCGTCGTCACCTGCAACTGTGGTAGGCATATTGCCAGCACAATACCTGGCAAGCCACCACCACTCCCCACATCTAACAAGTTGTTTGCCTTAATGTACGGCAATACACTTAAACTATCCAACAAATGGAGCGTAACCATTTCTAGCGGGTCACGCACTGCGGTCAAGTTATAAACTTTATTCCATTTCTGTAGCAACCCCAAATAATCTAACAATTTTTGCTGTGTGTCAGACGAAACATTCAACCGCATCTCTGTGATGCCTGTAGCCAATCGCTCTGCTTGATTCATGCTGCTTCTATATTGGATTGGCTGGTTTGTTTTTTATATTTACGTTTTAGATACACCAGTAGCAATGAAATGGTTGCAGGCGTGATGCCTGAGATACGACCTGCTTGTCCGATGGTTTCTGGTTGATGCATCAGCAATTTTTGTCGAGCCTCAATACTCAGGCAGTGCACATCGGCATAATCTATATTACTTAATTTAATATTTTCGCTGCCTTTTTGTTTGGCAATCTCATCTTTTTGACGATTAATATAGCCTTGGTATTTTGCTGAAATTTCTACCTGCTCTTTGACATCCTCTGTTAACACTTCTGGTGCTTTGGCAAAACCAAGCAAAGCGTCATAGGTTACCTCTGGGCGACGTAATAGTTCAAATAAACTATACTCATGCTCCATCTCTTTACCCAGTACCACCAATTGTGTTTCACGTGAAACATTGGCAGGTTGCACAAAAGTTTTTCTCAGGCGCTCCTGTTCGCGGATCACGACGTCTTGTTTACGGTTAAACGCCTCCCAACGCACGTCATCAACCAACCCTAATTCGCGGCCCTTAGCTGTTAATCGCATATCAGCATTGTCCTCGCGTAACTGCAAGCGGTATTCGGCACGGCTAGTAAACATACGGTATGGCTCGGTTACCCCTGCTGTGATCAAATCGTCCACTAACACCCCTAGGTAAGCCTCATCACGTGCTGGACACCAGCCTTCTTTTTCTTGTGCGTATAGCGCAGCGTTGGCCCCTGCCAATAAGCCCTGCGCGGCAGCTTCTTCGTAGCCTGTGGTGCCGTTAATTTGGCCGGCGAAAAACAAGCCTTGTACCGCTTTAGTTTCTAAAGAGCTTTTTAAGCCGCGTGGATCATAGTAATCATATTCAATCGCATAACCAGGGCGCAAAATATGTGCACTTCCTAACCCTTTGATAGAGCGCACCAAAGACAACTGAATATCAAATGGTAAACTGGTTGAAATGCCATTTGGGTATATTTCGTTCGTATTCAAGCCTTCTGGCTCTAAAAATATTTGGTGCGATTCCTTATCTGCAAAGCGATGGATTTTATCTTCTACGCTTGGGCAATAGCGTGGGCCCACGCCCTCGATCACGCCAGTATACATGGGTGAGCGGTCTAAACCGCTACGGATAATGTCATGCGTACGCGCATTTGTGTGCGTAATCCAGCAGGGGAGTTGGGCGGGGTGCTGCGCCGCGTACCCTAAAAAAGAGAATACCGGTACTGGCGTGTCGCCGGGCTGTTCAGTCATAACTGAATAATCGATGGTACGACCATCAATACGCGGCGGCGTACCTGTTTTAAGACGCCCTGCTGGCAAGCCGATTTCGCGCAAACGCGTAGCCAATGAAATAGCTGGCGGATCGCCAGCACGACCAGCGCTGTAGTTTTGCAACCCTACATGCACCAAGCCACCTAAAAATGTACCAGCGGTTAACACTACCGATTTAGCCTTGAAACACAAACCGATTTGCGTAACTACGCCAACCGCTTTATCGCCTTCTAAAATAATGTCATCCACCGCTTGTTGAAACAGCCATAGATGAGGCTGATTTTCCAAACGACGGCGAATCGCCGCTTTGTATAAGACACGATCTGCCTGTGCACGCGTAGCACGCACAGCGGGGCCTTTTGAAGAATTTAGGATGCGGAACTGAATGCCGCCTTCATCCGTAGCCGCCGCCATCGCGCCGCCCAATGCATCAATCTCTTTGACTAAATGCCCTTTACCGATGCCGCCAATACTGGGATTGCACGACATTTGGCCCAAAGTTTCGATATTGTGTGTGAGCAATAACGTTCTTTGCCCCATGCGCGCAGCGGCTAATGCAGCCTCAGTGCCCGCATGGCCTCCGCCCACCACAATTACGTCAAATTTATCGGGAAATTGCATTTATTTGCACAACTTCTGCTTAATAATCAAAGATGCAATTCTATCGCAAAACCCGTTATGCCGTCATACTTAATATTGAGTGTTTCACGTGAAACACCGATAACAATAATTTGCACACAAACTATTGACGAGCATGCAATTCCGCGCCTATAGTGTCATTGGCGGCTAGTAGCGCTTTCACCGAACAATAATGAGGAGAACAGTATGGCAGGTAAATTTGAAGTAAAGGCTGCTAAAAGCGGCCAAACACACTTTAATCTTTTAGCAGGCAATGGCCAGATTATTTTACAAAGCGAGATGTACGAAACGAAGGCTAGTGCGCTCAGTGGTATTGAATCCATTAAGAAAAATGCAAGTATGGGTGAGCGCTATGAACGTTTAGTATCTAAATCTGGCAAGCCTTACTTTGTCATTAAAGCGGGCAACCACCAAATTATTGGCCAAAGTCAACAATACGAAAGTGAGGCTGGGCGTGATAATGGCATTGAGTCTGTGAAAAAAAATGCGCCCGATGCTGAGGTTGTAGATTTAACCTGAATTGATTCCTTAAAAAAGGCGCATGGAGCGCCTTTTTTTATTTTCCAATACAGAATTTGGAAAAAATTTCACCTAATAAATCATCTGGGGTAAATTCACCAGTAATGCTACTCAGCGATTCTTGCGCCAACCGTAGCTCTTCCGCGACCAGTTCAGCAGAGTTTATTTGCGCGCTGGCGCTAGCTAAATGTTGCTCTACCTGATAAAGCGCTGTTAAATGTCTGCTACGCGCCAACAAAATCCCTTCGGAATTTTGTTGGTAGCCCGCTAGTATCAATAAATGTTGTTTTAATAGATCTAAACCTTCTCCTGTTTTTGCGGAAAGATAAATATGTGTTTCTTTATTAATCTCGATAAGCTGCGCTTTTTCTTGAGATGCATCAATTTTATTATGCACCCAAATTTTGCCAATTTCTTGCGGCAATCGCGCCAGAATAGATTTTTCTGCATCACCAATACCATGAACTGAGTCAATTAATAATAATGCGATATGCGCTGTTTCTGTGGCCCGATATGTTCGGGCAATACCGATTTTTTCTACCTCGTCCTCTGTGTCACGCAATCCTGCGGTATCTATAATGTGTAAAGGGACGCCCTTAATTTGAATTAAACTTTTGATCGCGTCGCGTGTTGTGCCTGCAATTGGTGTCACAATTGCAACTTCCTCACCAGCAAGCGCATTCATCAAGCTAGATTTACCTACATTGGGTTGACCAACTAAAACTACGTGTATGCCTTCTCGCAACAATGCTCCCTGTTTCGCTTTGCTAAAAATGTCAGCAAGGGCTTGTTGACGACTCACAATTTTTTCTGCGATACGGCCCTGCGACATGAAATCAATTTCTTCTTCGGGAAAGTCTAAGCACGCTTCCACATACATGCGTAACTCGATAAGTTGATGCAGTAGTGAATTAATAGACTGAGAAAACTCGCCAGATAATGAGCGCATAGCACTTTGTGCCGCCTCCTTTGTCGCTGCGTTAATCACATCTGCTACGGCTTCAGCTTGTGCTAAATCAATTTTATCGTTTAAGTAAGCGCGTCGTGTAAATTCGCCCGGCTCTGCTTGACGTGCGCCTAACTCGATACAGCGTGCTAATATGATTTGCATCAAAGCTGTGCCGCCATGTGCCTGCAATTCAAGCACATCTTCCCCCGTATAAGAATGT
>JBQTJZ010000138.1:0-6880 GCA_052386615.1 Methylophilaceae bacterium | reverse complement strand
ATGTACGCAGTTATTAAAACAGGTGTCAAACAGTATAAAGTGGCTGCTGGCGATAAGTTAAAAGTAGAAAAATTAGCAGGGGATGTTGGCAGCAAGGTTGTTCTTGATAAAATATTGATGTTGGCTGATGGTGAAGCTGTGACGATTGGCTCCCCTTTAGTGACAGGCGCAGTGGTGAATGCTACTGTAGTTTCGCATGGTCGTGGCGATAAAGTGATGATTTTCAAATTCCGTCGCCGCAAACATTATCGTAAAACGCAAGGTCATCGCCAAAGTTATACAGAAATCTTGATTAATGATGTTAATGGCAAAGCTACAGCAACTAAAGCGGGGGCTGAAAAAACAGCCGTAAAAGCGCCTGCAACAAAAAAAGTAAAAGCAGCCGAATAGAATCAACGAATTAGAATTAAGGATTAAACATGGCACACAAAAAAGCAGGCGGTAGTTCACGAAACGGTCGCGACTCCCATTCCCAACGATTAGGGGTTAAAGCGTTTGGGGAGCAAGTGGTTTCAGCGGGTAGCATTATCGTGCGTCAACGTGGCACCAAAATGCACGCGGGTGATAATGTAGGTATGGGCAAAGACCATACGCTGTATGCAAAAATTGATGGCAAAGTGACTTTTGCCACTAAAGGCGCGTTAAAACGTCAAATGGTGAATGTGGTCGCCGTTTAAGCTACACACAATTAGCAAAGCCTCATCGTATGATGAGGCTTTTTTATTTGGTACACTCTAATTATGAAATTTATCGACGAAGCAACAATTAAAGTCTACGCTGGCGATGGCGGCAATGGCATCGCCACGTTTCGTCGTGAGAAATATGAGCCGATGGGCGGCCCCAATGGAGGAGACGGTGGCAAGGGTGGTTCAGTATATGCAATTGCAGACCGCAACATCAATACTTTGGTGGATTATCGCTATACCCGCACCTTTCGCGCTCAACGTGGTCAGAACGGCGGCAGCTCGGAATGTTACGGCGCTAAAGGTGACGATTGTATTTTGCGCGTACCGGTTGGTACGGTGATTTCGGATAAAGCAACAAGTCAAATTATCACCGATTTAAGCGAGCATGATCAACAAGTATTGCTTGCCAAAGGGGGGGGCAATGGGTTGGGTAATGTACACTTTAAGTCGAGTGTGAATCGCTCTCCACGTCAATGTACCAAGGGTCAGGAAGGGGAATCGTTCGAGTTGTATTTAGAGCTTAAAGTGTTAGCAGACGTGGGCTTGCTAGGCATGCCAAATGCGGGAAAATCCACGTTTATCCGCGCAGTTTCTGCAGCCAAACCCAAAGTAGCAGATTATCCTTTTACCACTTTGCATCCTAATTTGGGTGTGGTGCGCGTGGATACCAATCGCAGTTTTGTTATTGCCGATGTGCCCGGTTTAATTAAAGGTGCAGCCGATGGGGCTGGGCTGGGGGTGCAGTTCTTACGACATCTTTCCAGAACCTCATTGCTGCTACATTTAATAGATATTGCACCGTTTGATGAGGCAATTGATCCAGTAGCTGAGGCAAAAGCGATTGTGAATGAGCTTAAAAAATATGATGAAGCGCTTTACAATAAGCCACGCTGGCTGGTGATTAATAAAATAGACATGGTAGAAGACGCTAAACAAGAGGTGGCTGGTTTTGTGAAAGCGTATGGCTGGAAAGGACGCATATTTTCTATTTCTGCGATTAATGGTGCGGGTTGTAAAGAGCTGTCTTATGCCATCATGGAACATTTAGAAGCAGTAAAATTAGAAACTGAAGCGTTAAGGGCTAGGAATGAATCAGTCGCTGCTATTGAATAGCAAAACTTTTGTGGTGAAAGTAGGTTCTAGTTTAGTCACCAATAATGGTGAGGGTCTTGATCGTGCCTCGATTGCCGCGTGGGCGACGCAGATCAGCACGTTAGTGAAACAAGGTAAGCAGATTATTTTGGTTTCCAGTGGCGCAGTGGCAGAAGGTATGCAACGCTTAGGTTGGAAAAAGCGTCCAGTCGAGGTGAACGAATTGCAGGCTGCCGCGGCTGTGGGTCAAATGGGGTTGGTGCAAATGTACGAGAGCTGTTTTAGTGAGCATGGCTTGCATACCGCACAAATACTGCTTACGCATGAAGATTTAGCCGATAGAAAACGCTATCTTAATGCGCGTAGCACGCTTAAAACGTTACTTAACTTAAACGTGATTCCGATTATCAATGAGAACGATACGGTGGTAACAGAAGAGATTCGCTTTGGTGATAACGATACGCTGGCGGCACTGGTAGCCAATTTAATTGAAGCAGATGCGCTCGTGATTTTAACCGACCAGCTAGGGCTGTATTCGGCAGATCCGCGTAAAGATAAAGCAGCAAAATTCATTCATTCTGAAACTGCCGGAAATCCTGAATTGGAAAAAATGGCTGGCGGTGCAGGCAGCCAAGTAGGCACGGGTGGCATGCTGACTAAAGTACTAGCAGCCAAGCGTGCCGCCAGTAGTGGTGCACATACTATTATTGCATCTGGCCGTGAGACTAATGTGCTATTGCGTCTTAATCAAGGTGAAGTGATTGGCTCACACCTGCGGGCGGCACAAATGAAAACGTTAGCAAAGAAACAGTGGCTGGCGGATCATTTGCGTACGGGCGGACAGTTAATCCTGGACGATGGCGCAGTGAAAGTGCTCAAAACTGAGGGTAAAAGTTTGTTGCCGATAGGTGTGGTTGCGGTAAGGGGCAATTTTGATCGCGGCGACGTAGTCGCGTGTGTCAATAGTGCCGGAGCTGAAATCGCACGTGGTATTGTCAACTATAATTCGCAAGAAGCGGCGCGTGTTATGCGTAAAGCCAGTAGTGAAATTGAGAAAATCCTTGGTTATGTGGAAGAGTCTGAACTCATCCATCGTGACAACATGGTGCTATTGTGAACACCACGTTGCGGGTTAAGTTAAATAGCACGAAGTTAAGCGTAAACGACCAAAACCACAAATTTGTAGCATTTTAGGAAAAATATGCCAGAGAAAGAATCAAACGCAAAAAAACCTTTAGTCGCCATTATTATGGGCTCAGACAGTGACTGGCCGACCATGACGCATGCTGCGCAAATGTTGGCAGATTTTGGTGTGCCATACGAGGCGCAAGTGGTTTCAGCGCATCGCACCCCAGATTTAATGTTTAAGTTTGCCGAAAATGCCGCGCGCGATGGTTACCAGGTAATCATCGCTGGAGCGGGTGGTGCAGCCCATTTGCCAGGGATGGTGGCTGCAAAAACTATCTTGCCTGTATTGGGCGTGCCAGTTTCTACCAAACATCTGCAAGGTCAAGATTCACTACTATCTATCGTGCAAATGCCCAAAGGGATTCCTGTGGCTACTTTTGCGATTGGCGAGGCTGGTGCAGCCAATGCGGGGTTATTTGCAGTGGCTATTTTGGCAAATCATGATGATGCATTAGCCAGAAAACTGGCCGAATTTCGCGCTAAACAAACTGAAAAAGTGCACGCCATGGAGTTAAAAGAAAGGCCATGACGGGCAGACTGAAAAAAACAGATAGCCTAAGTGTACCTGCTATGTTGGGTATGCTAGGTGGCGGTCAGTTAGGCCGTTTTTTTGTGATTGCCGCACATGAAATGGGCTATCAAGTGACGGTATTAGACCCTGATGAAAATAGCCCCGCGGGGAAAATTGCTGATATTCATCTTTGCGAAGATTATGATGATGAGGCGGCGTTGACCAAGATGGTAGAAACCTGCCAAGCAGTAACTACCGAATTCGAGAACGTACCCGCCCACACGCTAGAAAAGTTGGCGGAATCTGTCATTGTAAGACCTTCAGCCACTTGCGTAGCGATTGCACAAAATCGTGTATTGGAAAAGAATTTCATTAAGAATGCTGGTTTACCAGTCGCACCATTTGCGGTGATTAACCAAGCAGGGGATTTACCAACTGATGGTAGTACACTTTACCCCTCCATTTTGAAAGTGGCGCGTTTTGGTTACGATGGCAAGGGTCAGGCACGAGTGAGAAATCAGGCCGAGGCTTTGGCCGCATTTCAAAGTTTTAACCAAGAAATTTGTGTATTGGAGCAGATGTTACCCTTGGATTTAGAAGTTTCGGTAGTGTTGGCGCGCGATGTACAAGGTAATATCGCCAGTTTTCCTACTGCTGAGAATAGCCACTTGAATGGTATCCTAGATATCAGCATTGCCCCAGCACGTTGCACCGAGTTGATTAAAGCCAATGCACAGGAACTTGCAAAAAAACTGGCGACAAAATTGGATTATGTGGGTGTGTTGGGGGTCGAATTTTTTTTGGTAGGCAAGCAGTTGTTGGTCAATGAAATCGCACCGCGTCCGCACAACTCAGGACATTATACGATTGATGCTTGCGTCACCAACCAATTCGAACAGCAGGTGAGGGTGATGGCGGGATTGCCATTAGGTAGTCCTGCCCTGCACAGTAATGCGGTAATGGTAAATATTTTGGGAGATAGCTGGCTAAACGGGCGTGATCCTGATTGGTACAAAGTGTTCGCTTATGCCAATCTAAAACTGCATCTCTATGGCAAACATGAGCCGCGCAAAGCGAGAAAAATGGGGCATTTCACCGTAATTGACCAAGATCTAAAAAATGCTTTTAATGTGGCGTTAATTGCCCGTAGCGAGCTTAATATTGGTTTATAAGAGTAGCGAATGAAAATAAAAAGCCGAGCTATGCTCGGCTTTTTATTTTCCATTGAAGCTTAAGCTTTGGCTTTAGCCGCTTTTGGTTTTGCTACAGTTTTTGGTTTGGCTGCCACTGTTTTTGCTGCAGGCTTGGCTGTTTTAACCACCACCTTAGCTTCTTTTTTAACACCGGCTACCGCCACAACACCTTTCATGGCTTTAATGGCAGCACTTAAGCGACTTTTATGACGTGATGCTTTATTTTTATGCACAATTTTTTTGTCGGCAATGCGGTCAATCACGCTCACGTTATCTGCATATGCAGCTGCAGCTACAGCTTTGTCACCGGATTCTACCGCTTTGATCACTTTTTTAATTGCAGTACGCAAAGTGGAGCGTAATGCGGCGTTGTGTGCATTCACTTTAACGGATTGGCGCGCGCGTTTGCGAGCTTGTGCGGTATTTGCCATGTGTGCTTTGTCCTAGTGCTTTTATCTGTGTTAAATACGAAGCCGCGTATAGTAGTGTTTTTTAACATTTTTTGCAAGAACTAAAGTCAATTTATGCAAATATAGGGTTAAGTAAAAATTGTGTGGCGGGCGTGCTAAAATCTTGTGAATTTTATGAAATGCCTAAATCACCCATGAATTTGCTCAAGGCCTTGGCTACAGTTGGTAGTATGACCTTTGCTTCGCGATTGCTTGGCTTTGTACGCGACACTCTGATTGCACGCGTTTTTGGCGCAGGGATGGTGACGGATGCATTTTTTGTGGCGTTTAAAATCCCCAATTTGTTACGGCGCATTTCGGCCGAAGGTGCTTTTAGCCAAGCGTTCGTACCTATTCTGTCGGAATACAAAAAACAACGTAGTTTAGATGAAACCCACGCGCTGATTAATCATGTTGCAACTTTGCTGGGATTATTTTTAGTGGTAATCACTATTCTTGGCATGCTGGCCGCGCCATGGATAGTGCAGATTAGCGCGCCTGGTTTTGCATCAGATGCAACCAAGTTTGATTTAACGGCTGATCTGTTACGCATCACTTTTCCTTATATATTTTTTATTTCCTTGGTGTCGCTGGCAGGGGGAGTGCTGAATACCTATGGTAATTTTTCAGTGCCTGCCTTTACGCCGGTCTGGTTAAATGTTGCTTTCATTGTCGCCATATTGTTTGTCGTACCTTATTTCGATAATCCTATTCGCGTATTGGCATGGGCAGTATTTGTAGGCGGCATTTTGCAACTGCTGTACCAAATTCCTTATTTACTCAAAATCGGCTTGATTCCGCGCTTTGAAATCAATTTGCATGATGAAGGTGTTTGGCGTATTTTGAAATTGATGGGGCCTGCCATATTTGGGGTTTCCATCGCGCAGATTTCGTTACTCATTAATAATATTATTGCCTCATTTTTAGTCAGCGGTAGTGTGTCGTGGTTGTACTACGCAGATCGTTTAATGGAGTTTCCTACCGGGGTATTGGGCGTGGCGCTTGGCACAATTCTTTTGCCTAGCCTATCCAAAAGCGTAGCGGATCAAGCTGATAGTGAATACTCACAACTGCTTGATTGGGGCTTGCGCCTTACCTTTATACTGGCGTTACCAGCAGCGGTTGCGTTGGCAGTGTTGTCTGTGCCACTCGTAGCCAGCTTGTTCAAATATGGCGCGTTTACCGCACACGATGTCGAAATGACTAGGCTGGCCCTAGTGGCATACAGTTTGGGCTTGCTTGGCTTAATTCTAGTTAAGGTGCTTGCACCAGCGTTTTATTCGCGCCAGAACATCAAAACGCCAGTCAAAATTGCGCTTTTTACTTTAGTTGCTACGCAGTTAATGAGCTTGTTTTTTGTATTCATGCTGCAATTTAAGCATGCAGGGTTGGCACTGGCGATTGGCCTAGGGGCCTGTATTAATGCCGGTTTACTTTATTACCAATTACGCAAGGCTGGGTTATACCAGCCGCAGTCTGGCTGGTTTTTATTTATGCTTAAATTAGTGCTTGCCGTGGGAGCAATGGCGCTGGTACTGCACTTTGCCGCAGGGGCAGACGTACACTGGCTCGATTACGGCATCATGGAAAAATTGCTACGTTTGGCTGGCTTGTTGATACTTGGATCTGGCACTTATTTTGTAACACTTTGGTTAATGGGCATAAGGGTTAGAGACTTTATGCGCCGTACCATCATTTAACTGAAATGCACGTTTTTCGCCATCTACCCCCACAGCCTTGTGAGCCGCTCGCCCTCGCCAT
>JBQTJZ010000137.1:0-7382 GCA_052386615.1 Methylophilaceae bacterium | reverse complement strand
CACAATATGGTGCAGATGCCAAAGTTGCCTTCGCCAGTTTTTATGGAGATCACCCGATCACGCGCAACTTTCAACTGCGTACCTTGTTCCCCGAGGCGCGTGAAGTGGATGCAAAAGCCTCAGATGAATTTGGCTGGAAAGTAGGCCGGCTGGTGGAAGTTGCCCCTAATGGCTGGTTAGAGTCTGAAAAAGTAGTGCCAGGGGTTAAAAACCAGAAGGTGGCGTTTGATGAAAAAACAGATAAACGTGGCCCCATCAATATTGGGGTAGCGCTGGAGCGTATTTATGGCAAAAAAGGTCAGCGCGTTGTGGTGATGGGGAATGCCAACTTTTTGGCTAATACTTTCATCACCAACGGCGGCAATCTAGATTTTGGTGTGAATATCGTGAACTGGCTATCAGGTGACGACACCTTGATTACGATTCAGCCGATGCCACTTAAAGACATCAATGTGACCATTCCTAACGATGATATGGGACGTATTACAGCATGGACCGTGTTTCATAGTTTTCAATACTTTATCCCAATCGGTTTTTTTGTTGCCGGTTTCTGGTTGTGGTGGAAACGCAGAAAAGCCTAATCAGCTTAATTTTCGGTCTATAAATACACTTAAAGAAAAGCGTATGAAAAAAAGATGGATACTCAATTTAGTGATGCTGGTTTTGGTGGCTGGCTTGGTAGCATTTTTGTATCTACGTCCTCAAGCTGATAATACTGTAGAAGCCAACTACGAAATTTCGCAGTTGAAATTGGCAGAGATTACTTCTGCTACCGCAGAATTTCCAGCACAAGCTCCCGTTACTTTCGAGAAAATTGAGGGGTTATGGCGGTTTGTAGCGCCGTACAAAACCCGTGCCGATCAAATCTCGGTACAACGCATCTTGTCGATTATTGCAGCTACCAGTAAGGAAAAATTCCCCAGTACAGATTTGGCTAAATATGGGTTGGACAATCCACAGCTTAAATTAAAGTTGAGTGGTCCGAAAGTGAACGAAACCTTTATTTTTGGCACGTTCAATCCTGTGACAGATGAACAGTATGTCGCTTATAAAGACGCCATTTATTTGCTACCTGGCAATTACTCCGAAGCTGCGAGTACGCAACCGATAGAAATGGTGGATAGGGCGTCGCTTGCCCCAAGTGAAGCCAGTCAAATAGCAGGCTTTGATTTATCGCGTTTGGAGCAGTGGGAGGAAGTGCGTCTCAATGTAGGCATTGAAAACGGACAGTGGAAAACCAACGTGCCTAAAGCCAAACCTACACAAAATGAAATGAACGAATGGCTAGAATTCAGCTGGAAACAAAACGCAGCAAAGTCGGTAGAGTTTTATACTCCTGACCGTAAAGTGATTTATCCTTCACTAGAAGTGAAGCTAAAAGACGGCAAGAAAGTTCACTTTGATAAAATTTCCGAGGCGCCCGAATTATTACTTGGGCGCCCAGACGAAGGCTTGATTTATCATTTTAGCAACGATGTAGGGTTTACCATGTTGAACCCTCCACTCAATTTACAGTAGTCTCGGCACAATGCCTGAGTTGCCAGAAGTCGAAATTACCCGGCTTGGTTTGTTGCCGCTCATTAACCAATCGGTCAAACGTGTCGTTATTCGCAATGCATCCATGCGTTGGCCTATTCCAGAATATTTACCCAAAACAATAGAAAATCAAACGCTTGTCAGTCTAAGTCGTCGTGCTAAATATATATTGGCGCAGTTTGGCAATGGCACACTTTTACTACATTTGGGGATGTCGGGGCGAATTAGTTTGCTGGATAGAAATTATCCGCCAGAAAAACATGATCACTTTGATATTCAGTTTAAAGATAGTCAGGTGTTAAGACTACGAGACCCACGTCGTTTTGGCGCAGTGTTATGGGCGGGAGATTGCCCCGAAACCCATCCATTACTGCGTGACCTTGGCCCTGAGCCACTGGAAGACGCGTTTGATGGCATCTATTTATTCCAGCACATTCGTGGACGTACAGCTGCGATTAAAACCACGATCATGGATAGCAGTCTAGTCGTTGGCGTGGGCAATATTTATGCGAGTGAATCCCTATTTCGCGCAGGTATTCATCCAGAAACGCCTGCCAACGCGCTTGGCTTGGTAAAATGCAAGAGACTAGTAGCCGAAATCAAGACTACTCTCAATGCTGCATTAAATGCGGGAGGGAGTAGTTTGCGTGATTTTTTTGGTGCCGATGGTAATCCTGGCTATTTTCAGCAAGCGTATTTTGTATATGCCCGCACCGGTCAGCCTTGTAAAGTCTGCAGTACAACCATTCAGTCAATTCGGCAAGGCCAGCGCTCTACTTTTTTTTGTGCAATTTGTCAGAGGTAATTCAATCAAGAAAAATTATTGAAACCAGACCTACTTGTAATAAAGCAAGTATCAATAATACCCAAGTAAGGCGTTTTTGCCAGACTGCAAGATTTTGTTGGGTATCGGATAAATTCTTCAAGAATTCTCGAATGAGCACATGTTGCTCTGTTTGCGTGCGTTGATTTAAAAACTGATGCAATAAACGCGGCATCTGTGGTGCGGTTTTTAGTATAAATGGGAGCTCTTTTTTAATCGTGTTGGCAATACTTAACCAGCCAATCTGCTCGCTCATCCAGCGTTTTAAGAATGGGCGTGCGGTTTGCCAAAGATCAATATCTGGATCCAAGTCCCGACCCAAACCTTCGATATTGAGTAAGGTTTTTTGTAACATAACTAGCTGTGGTTGAATTATCACACCGAAGCGGCGCGACATTTGAAACAGGCTGAGTAATGTTCTGCCAAATGAAATATCTTTTAGAGGTTTGTTAAAAATCGGCTCACAAATAGCACGGATAGCGGTTTCTAGTTCTTCCACATTGGTGTCTTTTGGCACCCAGCCAGATTCAATATGCGCTACTGCAACATCACGATAATCTCGGTTAAAGAATGCCAAAAAATTACGTGCAAGGTAGTATTTGTCAGTGTCATTTAGGCTACCCATAATGCCAAAATCCAGTGCGATGTAGCGCCCATCATCGGCTACTTGGATGTTGCCTGGATGCATGTCAGCGTGAAAAAACCCATCACGAAATACCTGGGTAAAAAAGATTTCTACACCATCATGTGCAAGCTTGGAAATATCAATACCCTTTGCCCGTAACACATCAATCTGACTGATTGGCGTACCTTGCATGCGTTGCATGGTCATCACTTCTTTGCGGCAGTAATCCCAATACACCTCAGGAATTAACAGTCTTTTATCCTGAAAGTTGCGTGCGAGCTGACTGCAATTAGCGGCTTCCAAGGTTAAATCGAGCTCATGCTGTGTGTGGCGCGCAAATTCATCTACGATTTCTAGCGGTTTTAGGCGTTTACCTTCGCTGGAGGTGTTGTGCACAAACCAAGCTAGCGCGCTGAGTAATGCTAAATCTCGTTGAATGACTTTGACAATGCCTGGACGCAGCACCTTAACCGCCACGGGTGTGCCATCAAGCAAATGTGCAAAGTGTACTTGTGCGACAGATGCGCTCGCCACACAATGACGGTCGAACTGTGAGTAGATGCTGTCCGGCGGTTGGTTGAAGGCTTGAAAGATAGTTTTTTCGACCTCTACATAATCAAAAGGAGGCACTTGATCTTGTAGTTTGGCGAGCTCGTCGGCGACATCTTGCGGTAATAAATCACGCCGTGTAGAAAGCATTTGTCCGAATTTAACGAAAATCGGACCGAGTTTTTCTAATGCTAAACGGAGACGAATGCCGCGTGCTTGCCGTTTTTTGCGCCAGAAAAACAATACTTTAATCATCAGAGGTAAAGCACGGAGGCTTGAGTGCTCGGCAATAAAATCGTCTAAGCGAAACCAAAGCATCACCCAGACAATATAAATTAAGCGAAAATAATGCATGATTACTTATTGTCGCTTTCTTGATAATTTTTAAACAGTTTTTCTACTCTTTTTTCAATACGCGCAACATCGCTGCGCAACGTGTCCACTGCTGCATTAAATTGTTCAACATGACGCTTCTTGGCCAAAATGGGTTTTTCTTCCTGCCAAAATTCAGTCAACATTTCGGTTAAATTCAGCGTTTGTTTTTTTGCTTCGCTAATTGCCTTATTACTAAAATAGACCATTTTATTGGCTGGAATGTCACCAATCACTTGGCTTAAATCTTCCTCAATATCCCAGCGTATCAACTGTAAAATTTTACTGAATTCAGTTACAAGGTGTGTGTCGCCTTCAATGTTAATCTGTGTTTTCGCAGCTTCATCCCCAGAAAAAATGCGTAATGCAAGGCTGGGTGGTATGTGGATAATGGCATCTGGCGTAGCAGTATCACCTGCAATGTTCAAACTGCCATCTTCCAGAATGAGCAAGTTGGTTCTAATGAAAGCAATTTTAAATTGCACGACTTTGCCAGAAAAGCCGATTAAATGTGCACGCGACCAATTGTTCTGGTGGGTAAGGTGTTGCAAAAATCTAGTTACCAGCGGCTTAAACATTACAGCTTATAGCCTTTGTGCAAAGCCACTATCCCTGCGCTCAGGTTGTAATAATCAACTTTGCTTAATCCCGCATCCAACATCATTTGTTTCAATGCTTCCTGATTCGGGTGCATGCGAATGGATTCCGCTAGGTACTCGTAGCTAGCGGAATCATTCGCAATGAGTTTGCCCATGAAAGGGAGCAATTTGAAAGAGTAAGCATCATAGATTTGGGTTAATGGAGCCCACACTTTTGAAAACTCCAGTACCAGTAAGCGACCACCGACTTTTAAAACGCGTTGCATTTCTTTGAGTGCGATATCCTTATGCGTCATATTACGTAAACCAAATGCGACAATCACACAATCAAAGCTGTTATCTTTGAAGGGAAGATTTTCAGCATTGCATTGCATGGCAGGCACATGCAAGCCAGCGTCAATCATTCTATCGCGACCGACAGCAAGCATGCTGGCATTGATGTCAGTTAAGATTACTACGCCACTTGCCCCGACTTTCTTACTGAACAATTTAGATAAATCGCCGCTACCACCAGCAATATCAAGTACTTTGTCACCTGCTTTCACACCGCTAATATCTACCGCAAAGCGCTTCCATAAACGGTGCATGCCAGCAGACATAACATCGTTCATGACATCGTATTTTTGCGCAACCGAGTGAAAAACCTCACCTACTTTTTGTTGTTTTTCAGCTTCATTTATGGGTTTAAAGCCAAAATGGGTTGTTTTGTTTTTCAAGTTTTTGTTCATTCTGTCCGTTTTCTTTTATAGCCGGCAGCGTCTAGTTGCCCGATATATTCCAGCCAAAGCGCAGCGTAGTTTTCGCCTAAATAGTACAAGTAGTCCCACGAATAGAGGCCTGTATCATGGCCATCGGAGAATACGAGCTTAATCGCATAATTACCCACCGGCTCGATGCGGGTAATATTCACATTTTCTTTGCCAATTTGTAATGTTTCTTGACCTAAACCATGACCACGTACTTCAGCCGAAGGTGAATATATGCGCAAAAATTCGCAAGAAAGCATACATTCCGTGTTGTTATCAAACTTAATTTCCAACAGTTTTGAGGCTTGATGTAGCTTAATATCAATCGGACGTGGGGTACTGGGATTAAGACCACTCATGTAAAAAAACACTCAAATAGCTAAGTTAGAATGATAGCAGAACATCACAAAAGGCGATTAGATTGGCACTTTTTACCACAGTTAAACACAAGAGCTTACCGTTTGTCGTAAAAAAACCACCTTTTATCAGAATTTAGATTAAATTGTGCGACTGATGTTACTGATTTAGTTGAATTTTTTTGTGCTCATGTTAAAGTGCAATTACTATAAAAGTAGCCGATTTCGGGGATTATGAATGGCAGATACCAATTTAGCTGATCAGTTTGCAGCCTACTCTGAATGGAGAAAAGCGCTGGTTGACAGCATTTGCGATTATCGTAGCTGGCTCAACGAGCAAGAGCTCAATGACGCGCAAATTGACCAGCGCATTACCAATTTGCTTGAGCGCTTACGTGAAGACAAGTTAAATGTAGCGTTTGTGGCAGAATTTTCCCGTGGCAAATCCGAACTTATCAATGCCATTTTCTTTGCGGGCTACGGGCAACGTTTGCTGCCATCTAGTGCAGGGCGTACCACCATGTGCCCAACCGAATTGCTATACGATCCGGCCAAGCCTAGCGCACTGCAATTACTCCCTATTGAAACGCGCGCGCTGGACGCGACCACCACAGAGTATAAACGCTATCCAGACGAGTGGACAGTCGTTGAGTTCAACGTAGATTCCAGTGATAGCATGGTCAATGCGTTTAAGGAAGTAAGCCGTACCAAGCGCGTCAAATTGGAAGAAGCAGAAAAATTTGGCTTGTTCGACCCTAACAGCAGCGATGATGCGATGAGCGTGAACAAAGACGGTACGATTGATATTCCGTGCTGGCGCTACGCCATAATTAATTTCCCACACCCTTTACTTGAGCAAGGGTTAGTCATTTTAGATACACCGGGGCTAAATGCGATTGGTACCGAGCCTGAGTTGACCTTGAATATGTTGCCGAACGCTCATGCGGTGCTGTTCATTCTCGCGGCAGATACTGGGGTCACAAAATCAGAAATTGACGTTTGGCGCCAATATATTAGCGGTACACGCTGGAAACAAAAAGGGCGCATGGCGGTGCTCAACAAGATTGATGGTTTATGGGATGAACTGAAAACTGAAAAAGAAGTACTCAAAGAAATTGCCAAACAAGTTAAAACAACAGGTGAGTTGCTGGGATTAGAATCGTCGCATATTTTTCCAACATCGGCACAAAAAGGCTTGCTGGCCAAAGTGAATAACGATGATGCTTTGCTGGAGCAAAGCCGGTTACCGTTGCTTGAGAAGGCGTTATCAGATGAACTGATTCCTTCCAAAAAAGAAATTGTGCGGGACAATACCAAAAATGAGATTGACGACTTAATTGGTAATTCGAATATGATTTTAGAATCACGTGTTTCTGGTGTGGTAGAGCAGCTTGAGGAGCTACGTGGCTTACGTGGTAAAAATGAAGACGTAGTAGAGCATATGATGAACAAGGTCAAAGTAGATAAGGAAAACTTTGAAAAAGGCTTGCAACGTTTTCAGGCCTTGCGCAGCGTATTTTCACAACAAACCAATAAGCTGTTTACTTTGCTTGGCATGGAAGCGCTTAAAATGAAAGTGCATACCACACGTGAAACCATGCTCTCAGCTAGCTTTACCAAGACAATTCGTGAAGCGATGGATGGTTTCTTTGATGAGTTAAAAGACCGTTTGGTGTCTTCTGATGCGCAAATTGACGAAATTAAAAAAATGATGGATGTGATGTACGACAAGTTTTCTAAAGAGCATGGTTTGCGTAAATCAGAGCCGCCCGCTTT
>JBQTJZ010000136.1:0-2812 GCA_052386615.1 Methylophilaceae bacterium | reverse complement strand
CTGTAATTGCCAATGCCACGCATCACGACAAATATCTTCTAGTGTTTTGGTGGTTTGCCAGCCTAGTAGCTGTTTAGCCAACAAAGCATCTGCGAAATAAATGGCAATATCTCCAGCCCGTCTCGCTACAATTTTATAGGGAATCGCTTTCCCCGTAGCCTTTTCAAACGCGTGCACGAGTTCTAACACACTGTAACCACGGCCAGCCCCTAAATTTACCGTAATTAGACCACTGTTTCTCTTAAGTGCCTTAAGTGCCGCTACGTGTCCTAAGGCTAAATCCACTACGTGAATATAATCACGCACCCCTGTGCCATCAGTTGTTTGATAATCATCCCCAAAAATACTCAGCTCCTTTAACTTTCCTATTGCCACTTGCGTAACATAGGGCATGAGATTGTTGGGAACACCGTTTGGATCTTCTCCAATCTGACCGCTCGGGTGTGCGCCTACTGGATTAAAATAACGCAATAGCGCAATGTTCCAACTAGAGTCGGTTACACTTAAATCTTCAAGGATCTGTTCCACCATACGTTTACTCTGACCATAAGGATTAAATGGGCTGAGCGGCGCTGTTTCAGCAATGGGCTTGGTGTCGGAAAAGCCATATACGGTAGCAGACGAACTAAATACCATATTTTTCACGTTAAATTCAGCCATTACTCCGGCCAGACACAAACTGCCCATTACATTGTTATCATAGTATTTTAGCGGGTTGGTCACCGATTCACCGACAGCCTTTAAGCCTGCAAAATGAATCACTGCATCGACAGTAAACTGACTAAAAATTGCCCTTAAACAGGATGTATCACGCACATCTCCCTGAACTAGGCTCACTGTTTTACCTGTAATTCTTTTAATTCGGTTTACAGACTCTTGTTTGCTATTGCAAAAGTTATCAAGAATGATTACCTCGAAACCCGCACTTAAAAGCTCTACACAGGTATGAGAGCCAATATAGCCTGCACCGCCAGTAACCAGTATTTTCAAAGCAAATTATCCTAAACGCCCAAAACTCCAAATTCGGTACGATCTTTAATAACTTCGCGCACCAAATTAATGTCAATTTTTTCGGAATTAGTAGAGTAGCCATACACCAAACTGGTATCGCATAAAATATTAATGGTTCTAGGGATGCCTCGCGCAACTTCAGCGATTAGCCGCACAGCTGCTTGCGTAAATAAGGGTGCATCCCTGCCTGCGATATGCAAGCGATGCTGAATATATTTTTCAGCTTCAAATACTTGTAATGGCGGAATAAAAAAATCAACCGATACCCGTTGAAAAAATTGCTGTAAATCGGGACGACGCAACAAATCTCTAAGCTGCGGCTGCCCTACTAAAATTATTTGTAATAGTTGATCCTTATCCGCATTAATATTGGATAACATTCTTAATGATTCCAGTGCAGTCGGGTTCAGATTCTGTGCCTCATCCACAATAAGCACTGCACGCTTGCCTTCAGAGTAAGACTTAATCAAAAACTGTTGGAAATCATCAAACAAAGCCAAGTTCGATTTACCTTCATAAGGCTGGTTAAAAGCAAGCATAATCCAGCTCAGCAAATCGTCAATATTTTGATGCGTGTTATACACAACACCAACGGTAAGCTCTTCGCTAAGATTATTGAGTAAATGACGCACCAACGTGGTTTTACCACAACCAATTTCACCACAAATAATCGAAAAACCCGCGCGATTTTGTATGCCATACTCAAGCATGGCATAAGCCATGCTATGGCGTAAGCTAAAAAATAAAAATTCCGGATCAGGTTGAATTGAAAACGGCTTTTCTTTTAAACCATAAAATGCTTCATACATAGTTAATTATCCTGAAATAGGTAAGTGCCAAAACCAAAAGATTGTAGCTGTAGCTCTTGATATAGTCGTCACCTACTATATCTACTAGCTGGTTTCAATCGTAGCAACCATTCCCTAAATATAATTTTTGGGAAAATAACTGCGTCTATAAAGTATCGCTTTGCGAGTCTTCTAGGCTCTAGAATTAAGCGATACAGCCATTCCAAACCAAAGTTGCGCATCCATACTGGCGCACGCGACTTTTCACCTGCCAAAAAATCAATTGTAGCACCTACACACAACGCTGCTTTTGCAGAAATTTGTGATGCATGTGCCGTAATCCACAGCTCCTGCTTAGGAGAACCCAACCCCAACACCAATAAATCGGCTTGGCTGTTGTTAACCGCTTGGCAAACATCAAGTGAGTCCCTCTCATTTTTATCAAAGTTAAAATCGGGGCTAAGAGTTCCTACCACATCTATTACCGACCATTGCTGACTAATCAACACTTTTGCACGATCAGCCACTCCTGGCATAGCTCCTAACAAAAATACTTTAATTGGCTTGTTATTGGCTTGTGCGTAATCAAATATAGCTGGAACTAAATCGCTACCTGGGACTGTACCAGGCATATTTATTCCCAATATCTTAGCAGCCCATAAAACTGGCTTACCATCTGTCACTACAAGCGAAGCCTTCTGATAAGCATGCAAGAACGCAGGATCATCCTGAACTTTAACAATATGATCTACATTTGGTGTAATCACAAATTTACAATTAGTCTCATTGCTGGCAAACCATTGAAAAATAGTGATTACAGTTTCGCTCATGCTAATCAAATCAATATCAACACCGAATATACGATGACGCTGCTTTTGTAATGATGCTTCCTGTTGCATGGTTTGTCTCTCTAATCACGCTTGGAGCGCACCCACTCTACTTGGCGATTTATAAAAAATTTAATATACAAAGGTATTTTTACCAGCGCATAAATAGGCGCATAACACAATTGC
>JBQTJZ010000135.1:0-3332 GCA_052386615.1 Methylophilaceae bacterium | reverse complement strand
ATTAGACATTGCAACAATGCGATTCAAAGCACCCTCTAGTTCACGCACGCTGGAACGAATTTGTTTCGCTACAAAAAAAGCCACATCCTCATGCAAATTAATTTTAGATTCTTCCGCTTTTTTTAATAAAATAGCAACGCGCATTTCTAATTCTGGAGGCTCAATAGCAACGGTTAAGCCCCAGCTAAACCGGGTACGTAACCGCTCATCAACATCAATGATTTCCTTAGGATAGGTATCACAAGTGATAACAATCTGTTTTTTTTCTTCGATTAAGGCGTTAAACGCATAAAAAAACTCTTCTTGGGTGCGGGTTTTTTTGGCAAAAAACTGAATATCATCAATAAGCAGCAAATCAAGCGAGTGATACTGTTGTTTAAATTCATCAAACGCTTTTTTTTCGTAAGCCTTAACGACGTCTGACACATAGCGCTCGGCATGCAAATAGCGAACTTTAGCTTCAGGGTTTTGATGCTTTAAATGGTTACCTATTGCTTGCAGTAAGTGAGTTTTACCTAAACCTACCCCACCATAAATGAACAAAGGATTATAGGCTTGGCCAGGGTTATCAGCGACCTGCAGTGCGGCAGCGCGTGCCAATTGGTTGGCACGGCCCGTGACATAATTATTAAAATTAAAATTGGTATTTAAGCCAGAATTGCGTTCAGCAATGTGAGGGATCAAGCTGTTTTTTACATCTAGATTCTTAATGGGCTTATTTGCAGGGAGTTTACTAGGCGAAACGTTAGAAAAGAGCTGACCAGTTTCTATTCTCCCCAACCCATTTTTTTCGGCGATAGCAGAAACATTTTTTTTATCGCTGATAGATATTTCGATTAAGGTGGGATGTGGTAACAATTCGGCAGCAATCGTTTCAATTTTACTTAAGAAGCGCTCTTTTACCCATTGCTGTACAAATTTATTGGGGGCAAGTACGCGTATCGCATTTTCCCCAATTTCTGTTTCAAGAGGTTTAATCCAGGTATTAAACTGCTGCGCTGAAAGCTCTTGTTCGAAGCGGCTGAGGCAGGTAGGCCAAAAATTTTCCATCGGTTTACCAATACCCCAAGAATTAACAGTTAAATAAATGATTTTATTAAATTTAATGGTTATAGATTCAATAATTTTAGTTGTTATTATATAAAAACCAATGCTGTCATTCTAACTGGTTTAGCGTGACTTATCCACAGGCAAATCCATATTTATTAAAGTAAATAATGGTTGACAAAGCAAGTGATTATCGAGTCTAATGAGCGGCTTTGTAGCATTTGCAATTTGGAGATTTAAATGAAACGCACCTATCAACCCTCTAAAACACGACGCGCACGTACGCATGGCTTTTTGGTTCGCATGAAAACCAAAGGTGGTCGCGCAGTTATTGCGGCTCGTCGTGCTAAGGGTCGTAAACGTTTAGGGCTGTAATTTTTACAGGTTGCAGCGGCATTTATGCAGATGCAATCATCAGCTAATGCCAAAATTAGTTGTATCTAAGCTAGTAATGTTAAGAAAAACGGATGAATTTTCATCCGTTTTTAGTTTTAGAAAGCGCTTCGCATCAAATTTTTTAGTGACGTATTACAAGCCTAATGAAATTTTTCAGCTCAGAATCGGCTTTATAGTGGCAAAAAAAACCGCCAAGTTGGCAGTAGATAGAAATTATATGCGACGTGTGTTGCGTGAATTATGTAGGCAAGAATTGCCAGTGCTGGGTGGCGCGGATGTGGTGATACAAGTGCAGAAACCATTTAGTAATCGCAATTTTTTACAAATAAAAAAAGAGCTTACTGAATTATTGTCAAAGATAAAGAAAAAATTGGTTAAAGAATAAACTTTAACATGCGCAAGTTGGTGATTAGTTTTATCAAGGCTTATCAATGGTGTTTAAGCCCGTTGGTTGGGTCAAACTGTCGGTTTAGTCCTACATGTTCAAATTATGCGATAGACGCAGTAAATAAACATGGTGTGGCAAAAGGGCTCTATTTAGCAATTAAAAGAATATCGCGTTGCCATCCGTGGTGCGCAGGTGGACATGATCCAGTCCCATAATATGGATAGGTCTTCCTAATTACTTAATTTTAATAAAGATTCATATGGATACTAGACGTTTAATTTTATTTGTCATATTTTCATTTTCAATCATGATGCTGTGGGACGCCTGGCAACGTAAGGATGCGCCAGTCCAGCAAGTGGTTGAGCAAGCATCATCTGTTGTTTCAGAAAATGCTAGCCCTACAACTCAGACGGAAACAGTCGTTGAAAATGGCAAATTTAAGTTAGAAAGCGGTCAGCGTATCAAAGTAAGCACGGATTTATTTCAGGCGGAAATTGATACTGTTGGTGGTGATTTGCGTCATTTAACCTTGAATAAACATCGGGCGGTTGAAGCAAAAGACGGTAATTTTGTGTTGATGGATGACGCAGCTAAGCCGATGTTATATGTAGCACAAACAGGGTTAATAGGAACAGATTTACCAAACCATAAATCACACTTTACCAGCGCTAACAATAGCTACACTTTGGCCGATGGTGCAAAAAGCCAAGAAGTTCGTTTGTCTTGGTCAGGTAATGGTATTACGGTAGATAAAATTTACACTTTCCATCGCGGTAGCTATGTGATTGATGTGTCTTATCAAATCAATAATGGTAGCGCTACTGCCATCACATCGTCGGTTTACTATCAAATTACGCATGATAGTGAATCGAATCAAGGTTCGGTGATGATGCCTACTTATACAGGTGGCGCGTATTACACCGAGGAGAATAAGTTTAATAAGGTAAGTTTTGATGATATGAGCAAAACTAATCTTTTTAAAAATAGTAAAGATGGCTGGGTGGGCTTGGTGCAGCATTATTTTGCCAGTGCCTGGATTCCTAAAGCGGGCATAGACCGCGAGTTTTATAGTAAACAATTAGCGGATAATATATTTGCGGTGGGTGTCATTAATCCAGTTGGTACGATTTTATCGGGGGATAAAATCGAAACTTCAGTCAAGCTATTTGCAGGCCCGCAAGTAGAAGAAGATTTAATAGCTGCGGCGCCTGGGCTTGAATACACGGTAGATTATGGTTGGTTAACAATAGTTGCAAAACCTTTATTTTGGCTACTTTCAAAAATATACGATTTAGCAGGTAACTGGGGTGTGGCGATTATTTTACTCACATTGCTAATCAAAGCGGCTTTCTTCAAACTCTCTGCTTCAAGTTACCGTAGCATGGCACAAATGCGCGAGCTGGCGCCACGGTTACAAAGTATGAAAGAAAAGTTTGGTGATGATAAGCAAAAAATGCAGCAGGCCATGCTTGAGCTTTATCGTACGGAGAAAATAAACCCA
>JBQTJZ010000134.1:0-5165 GCA_052386615.1 Methylophilaceae bacterium | reverse complement strand
ATAATTTCTTTGAATAAGAGTTTTAAACCATCGGCGATTGGCTGCAATAAGCCAAAGTAGCCCACGCGATTGGGCCCAATGCGTACCTGCATATAACCAATCACCTTGCGTTCTGCCAGCGTTAAATAAGCCACTGCTATCATGAGCGGCAGTACGATGGCGATAATTTTAAGCAAGGTCCAGCCAGTGGTTTGCACCGCTGGCCAGTAGGGTCCAAAAAATTGCGCGAGAAAATCCATTAACTTTGCGCTTCCAGCCGTTGTGATTCAGTATCCAATGGAAGCTGAGCCATTTTTTCTATCGAAATATCCCCCATTAAATCGCCTAATCCAACCGTATCTTCATGGGCTGCGGTCACACGCACACAACCTTTCGCCACATGGTTGTCAGAACTCACCATGAGCACTGCGCTGCCTTTGTCCTGTTTCACCAGTACTGTGTCACCTTCCATTAAACCCTGCAATCGCATTTCATCAGGATGCATGCGTGCCATCGGCTTGATATTGTATTTAGTCTTTTGCAAAGGGATCGAGCGCCGCACAATGGGATCGGACTCATACTGCGGCACTTCTCCTACGCGTTGCAAGCCTGCCGATTTGATTTTAACTTCGATTTCTACCAATTCTTTCAAATTGTTATTAAGTTTACGTCTCGCCACCACAGAAGGTTTTTCACCCTCGAATAAACGATTTTTAACCTCTTCGCTACTATCAAAATCAAACCCTGCCAAACCTAATGTATTTGCCAGCACGCGTAGCACTTTCCATGCTGGGCGACATTCACCTAGTGGCTTGACTGCCGCTTGAAAGCTCTGAATACGTCCTTCCATGCTCATAAATGTACCTGAAGTTTCGGTAAATGGGGCAATGGGCAATAATACATCTGCATCTGCTAACGCTTCAGATTTGAAGACAGTCAGCGCTACTACACATTCGGCCTGCACCATAGCGGCACGGGCCAAAGCTGCGTGCTGACAATCCAGTTCTGGCTCAATATTCAGCAACAAATAGGCTTTGCGCGGCACTTCAAGCATTGCTCTGGCATGCATACCCGTTGCAGCTGGCATCACGCCTAGTAAATGCATCCCTGTGCTATTAGCTGCGGCTGGTAATATACCGCCTTTAGCTCCACAAATGCCCCCTACCGCTTCCGCCAAACTATATATTTCAGTAAATCTCGGCGCGCTCAGCGCCATATTACCCACAAAAATACCCACTCTTGGCGCAATCAGGTTGATGTCTTTTCCTAAACCAGCCAAACTTTCAGCCATCGCCTCAGTGTTAGGGCGCACATGAATCTTTTCCAATAAGTTATTCAAAGTGGGCGGTAAACAGAGGGATAAGCGTTGCAAACC
Source organism: Methylophilaceae bacterium (assembly GCA_052386615.1). GTDB lineage: Bacteria > Pseudomonadota > Gammaproteobacteria > Burkholderiales > Methylophilaceae > JBQTJZ01. The sequence goes on along the minus strand of JBQTJZ010000134.1, from coordinate 3,811 downwards.
AGACATCGCTTTTAATATTTGTGCGAGCACGTTGACAATGTCGTTTGGCGTTACAATAATTTTGTGTGCAACCTCCATCAGCGGATTATTATCAAGTGGACTGATGATGCATAGCTCGGCGCCATTATCCACCGCTTTACGGAAACGCTGCGCGAGCAATGGGTGCTCATTGCGCAGATTAGAGCCAATCAATAAAATCCGATCTAATTTTTCAATTTCATCAATATTGCAACCCATCCATGGCGTACCCACGCGCTTACCATCTAATCTAAAATCGGTTTGACGCAAACGATAATCTACATTGCCACAACCCAGCCCCGTCGCCAGTTGTTTGATTAAATAGCCTTCTTCCATCGTGCTATTGGGTGAAACCAGCACCCCCAGCGCATCGCCCCCGTGTTGCCGAGTAATCTCTTTAAGTTGACCTGCCGCAAATTCGAGTGCCGTTTTCCAATCGGTTTCCTGCCATATGCCACCGTGCTTAATCATCGGCACCTGTAGGCGATCCGCACTATTTAAGCCTTCATATGAGTAGCGATCGCGATCCGAAAGCCAGCACTGGTTAATGCTCTCTTTTTCGCGTGGTAGCACGCGCATTACTTTGTGATCCTTTACATGCACTTCGATATGCGAACCCAAGCCATCATGCGGCGCAATGGAAGGACGGCGAACAAGCTCCCAGCTACGGGCGGAGTAACGGAATGGTTTGTTGGTGAGTGCGCCCACTGGGCATAGATCAATGATATTGCCCGACAGTTCTGAATTAACGCTTTTATCCACATAAGCCGTAATTTCGGCGTGCTCACCCCGGCCAATCAGGCCAAGTTCCTGCATGCCGCCCACTTCTTTTAGAAAACGCACACAGCGTGTGCATTGAATGCAACGTGTCATATCGGTACTAATCAGAGGGCCAATATTTTTATTCAGCACAACGCGTTTTTCTTCTGTATAACGAGAGCCGTTCGCGCCATACGCTACCGCAATATCCTGTAAATCACATTCGCCGCCTTGGTCACATATCGGGCAATCCAGCGGATGATTAATCAGCAAAAATTCCATCACACTTTGCTGCGCCTTAACCGCCTCCTTGCTACGGGTAAATATCTTCATGCCTTCGGCTACTGGCGTTGCACAGGCGGGTAAAGGTTTAGCAAATTTTTCCACTTGTACCAGACACATACGACAATTGGCAGCAACTGAGAGTTTTTTATGGTAACAAAAACGGGGAATCGCAACACCGAGTTTATCTGCGGCGTCAATGATGGTCGTGCCGTAATCCACCTGAACTTCTTGACCGTCAATTTCTACGTTTAACATTTATTGATTCTCAACCATACTTTTGCCATGCCGTACATAATATTCAAACTCTGGACGAAAATGCTTGACGAAGCTTAACACTGGCGTGGCTGCGGCATCACCTAGTGCACAAATGGTACGGCCAGAGATATTGTTACTTACATCGGTTAATAAATCCAAGTCTTCCATTTTGCCGTTGCCTTCGGTAATCCGTTTAATCACACGATATACCCAGCCTGTACCTTCGCGGCATGGCGTACACTGACCACAACTTTCTTCGTAAAAAAAGTAACTCAAACGCTTGAGTGTTTTCACCATGCAGGTCGTTTCGTCCATGATAATCATCGAGCCCGCCCCCAGACTGGACTTCGCCTTACTTAGACCATCATAATCCATGGTTGCATTCATGATGGCAGATGCGGGCATCACCGCCGTTGATGGTCCGCCCGGGATTACCGCTTTTAATTGTCGACCTTTCCATATTCCACCCACCATCGTCAATAGCTCGGTAAATGGCGTGCCCATTTTAATTTCATAATTACCAGGCTTTTCAACATGGCCCGAAACTGAAAATAGCTTGGTTCCACCCGAACCCGCCACACCCAACTCTGCAAAAGCTTGTCCGCCATACTGTAATATCCATGGAATGCTCGCATAGCTCTCGGTATTATTGACATTGGTTGGTTTACCAAACACCCCATAGCTGGCGGGAAAAGGGGGCTTAAAGCGCGGTTGACCTTTTTTGCCTTCTATCGATTCAATGAGTGCAGTTTCTTCACCGCAAATATAGGCACCGTAGCCATGCACCGCATACAAATCAAAGCTAAAATTACTCCCAAACAGATTTTCTCCTAAGTACCCTGCTACACGCGCTTCAGCCAAAGCGGTTTCAAAAATCTCGTACTCTTGCCAAATCTCGCCATGAATATAGTTATAACCTACGCGTGCCCCCAATGTATAAGCGGCAATCGCCATACCCTCAATTAATTGATGCGGGTTGTAGCGAATAATGTCGCGGTCTTTGAATGTGCCCGGCTCGCCTTCATCGGAATTACAAACCAAGTATTTGGTACCATCATAGTAACGTGGCATAAAGCTCCACTTAAGTCCGGTAGGGAACCCTGCGCCGCCGCGGCCACGTAACTCAGATACTTTCACTTGGTTAATTATCTCGATCGCTTTTTGCTTTTCTGTCACAATGCGCTTTAATTGTGCATACCCCCCTAGTTTTTCATAAGTAGCTAAAGACGCTGGATTTTTTTCGCTTAGCGTACGTAAAGTAAGTAAGGTTTGCCCTTTAAGGTAGCTCATATCAGCGCGTGCCACTTTGGTTGAAGCCATTATTTCAGCTCCTCTAAAATAGCGTCCACTTTTTCTATCGTCAAAAACTCATGCATTTGCGTGTTATTCACTAGCAATAGCGGTGCGCCACCACACGCGCCCATACATTCCCCCTCTTTCAGGCAAAATTTCCCATCTGTGGTCACTTCGTTAAACCCAACACCCAGCTTAGCTTGTAAGTGGTGAACAATCGCATCGCTCTCGCGCAACATGCAGGAAATGTTGGTGCAAATAGTAATTTTGTATTTCCCAGCAGGCGCTAAATTGAACATATTATAAAATGTCGCCACTTCCATCGCTGCGATTTCGGGCATACGCAAATAAGTTGCCACATCACTAATGCATTCCTGCGACAGCCATCCACGTTCAGTCTGTGCAATGCGTAAAGCACTGATTACCGCTGCCTGCCTTTGATCTGCAGGGTATTTAGTCAGTTCGTAGTCTATTTTTTTTATAGCTTCTGCACTTAACATTATCGATCTATCTCGCCAAAAACAATGTCCTGTGTGCCAATAATTGCCACTAAATCCGCAATCATGTGCCCCTTCACCATTTCATCCAACGCGGCTAAATGGGCGAAGCCAGGTGCACGGATTTTTAATCGATACGGCTTGTTAGCGCCATCGGAAATCATATAAATACCAAACTCGCCTTTAGGGTGTTCAATGGCGGCATACGCTTCACCTTCCGGCACATGAAACCCTTCGGTGAATAATTTGAAGTGGTGAATCATGTCTTCCATATTGGTTTTCATGCCTTCACGATTGGGCGGTGCAATTTTATGGTCGCCAGTGATCACAGGACCCGGATTTTCTCTTAACCAGTTCACACATTGCTTAATGAGGTGATTGGACTGCCTGAACTCTTCCATACGCACCAAGTAACGATCATAACAATCACCATTCACCCCAACTGGGATATCAAAATCTAACTTGCCATATACTTCATAAGGTTGTTTTTTGCGCAAATCCCAAGCAACCCCAGAACCACGCAACATTGGGCCTGTCATGCCCAGCGCTAGCGCTCGCTCGGGTGACATTACGCCAATGCCCACCGTGCGCTGCTTCCAGATACGATTGTCGGTAAGCAACGTTTCGTACTCGTCAATATAAGTCGGAAATCGATGGGTAAAGTCTTCAATAAAATCGAGCACCGAGCCTTGGCGATTTTCGTT
>JBQTJZ010000133.1:0-8473 GCA_052386615.1 Methylophilaceae bacterium | reverse complement strand
TTTGTGGTTTTTCTTTTACACTTGGAAGCGCTCGGAAAGCATGCAATCCACTATGGATCGTCTTTTGCTTAAAATGCCAATTTTTGGTGAAGTAATTCGCAAAGCTACGATTGCACGATGGTCGCGTACGCTTTCTACTATGTTCGCCGCTGGTGTTCCTTTAGTAGAGGCGCTAGATTCGGTTGCAGGCGCTGCGGGCAATCGTGTTTATTTTGATGCGACAAAAAGAATTCAAAGTGAAATCAGCACCGGTACCAGCCTCACAGTCGCCATGCAAAATGCGGATGTCTTCCCCAATATGGTGCTGCAGATGACGGCGATTGGCGAAGAGTCTGGGGCTTTGGATTCTATGTTGAGTAAGGTAGCCGACTTCTTCGAGGGTGAAGTGGATGATGCGGTTGATGGCCTTGCCAGCCTCATGGAGCCCATTATTATGGTAGTACTGGGCGTACTTATCGGTGGCTTAGTGGTTGCTATGTACTTACCTATATTCAAAATGGGTGAAGTGGTGGGTGGGTAAGAAATCAGGTTAAATAAAAATGCGCCTTATGCTTTGTTTTTTATTTAACCTTCCCCTGCAATAAACTATTTTTTTGCCGCAGCCTGCAAAGACTTTTCAATGTCTTTATAGGGCTGTGCTCCCATCATACGTCTACCGTCCGCAAAAAACAGTGTAGGCGTACTCACAACTCCAATCTTTCTTGCCAACTCACCCACCCGCTCCAAGGGCACTTCGCAATTTGCAGTTGTTTTGGGTAATTGGTTATTAAAAATCCAATCATTCCAAGCTTTTACACGGTTACTAGCACACCAAATTGATTTTGATTTGGCTGCTGCATCAGGGTGCAACTGATCAATTGGATACAAAAAAGTATAAATCGTCACGTCATTAATATTACTTAATTCATTTTGTTCTAGCCGTTTACAAAAAGGACAATCTACGTCTGAAAATACGACTAACTTGCGGCTGCCGTTTCCCTTCACCACCTTAATTGCCTGATCTAACGGCAGGCTATTAAAATCAATTTTGGTCAATTCTTCCAAACGCTCGCCAGTGACATCTTTTTTGCTTTTAGGATCAACCAAACGGCCTTCGGCGATTATAAAGGTAAGTTTCTCATCGGTATAAACAATCTGTCCGCCCATGAATACTTCGTACAAACCGGCGTAAGGGGTTTTAACGACGCTTTCTACCTTGAATTTGGGATAAGCCGCTTCAATTGCTTTTTTAAGATTTGCCTCATCCGCGCCTGCAAATTGACTGATGCTGAAAAGTGCTAATGCTGCTAAATGTTTGAAATTCATAGTTTGCTTTCTAATGTGATTGTTTCATGCAATCGCTTGTTTGATAAGAACTTCTTTAATCTTTGCTTGCCGATTGATGATGCGCCATCCCCAATCTGTTAATTTTTTTGTAGCCGTATGTTCACTTGCAAACCAATCATCTAAGCCAGAAGTTAAGCTATTCATACTGACAATATCTGCTTTTCTCGCACGCTCATATTGCCTTAAAAAGGATTTTTCACCAACATCTTGTAAATGATGTGCTCTAAGCAATAGCCTTTCCAAAGCGATCACATCTCTAAATCCCAAATTCACCCCTTGTCCTGCCATCGGGTGAATTTGATGTGCAGCATCTCCCGCTAACACCACGCGGTCTGCAATCATAGTCGTAGCCGTTACTTGCTTAAGCTCAAACGAAGCAACTCCGCTCATCACTTTCAGCGCGCCTAAGTTATATTCAGACTGTGCTTGCACGTGCTCCGTCAATTGTCCAGTTGTCAACTTTAACAACTCGGTCGCCAGTTCGGTTGACACCGACCACACCATCGACACATGCCGCCCCGGCAAAGGTAATAGAGCCAGCGTGTTATGCGGTGCAAACCACTGCCTAGCGATATTGCCGTGGGAGGTTTCCGCTAGAAAATTAGCCACCACTGCGGTTTGATTAAACTCTTTTGTGTTAGTCGCAATACCCAGTTGCTGCCTTACAAAAGACTGTCCGCCATCTGCCGCCACCAGTAAACTGGTCGAAACACAAGCGCCACTTTCTAAATGGAGCTGAACTGTGTTTTCATCATAGGCCAGCTCTACGCATGCGTCATCTGCAATAACCGGGATGTCTAGTGTTTTTAATTGTTGCCATAAAGCATGTATTAAATTCTGATTTTCTACGATGCAACCAAGCTTAGGCAAGTTTGCATCGTCCGCGCTTAAAGTCAGCGGCCCATTATTTTGCTCAGCCCAAATGTGCATGGCATGTATCTCGTTAACACGCGCTTTCTCTACCAGCGGCCAAACCCCCAGTGCTTCTAGCCAGTTTTCTGAGGCGGGTGTTAGCGCATAAACTCGCTCATCCCAAGCATTGCTTAGTTTAACTTTGGGCACATTTATTGGCGCTTTTTTCGAATCTACCAGCACCACTTTTTTACCTAGTTGCACAAAACAAATCGCCGCAGCCAGCCCAACCAGCCCCGCGCCTACGATGACAATATCTGCTTCAACTTGTCCCACTATTGAATAACCACTTAGCTACCAAAGCTCATTTTTTTAATCAACACACTTTTAGCAGGTCGAACCATATCCAGCCAGCCAAGCCCTGCGCTACGTAGTGCTGACAAGCCAATCAAATCCATTGAAAAACTATGCACTAAGAAATCGGTAAACATTAAACCACTCCTTGTGTCGCGCTGGCGACTCGCTTGATAAGCCGCCAGCATCGTCTCGCCACCCCAATCTGTCGGCGCACTAGAAGCAAGCTGCTTTGCCAATGTATTGGCATCACGCAAGCCCACATTAAACCCCTGTCCTGCTACAGGATGCATGGTTTGTGCAGCATTACCAATCACCGCCAAATGCGGCGTTACTTTTGCCTCTAGTTTAGCCATGACCAAGGGGAAAGTGAGGCGCTTTTCTACGCGAGTAAATTGACCCACTCTATCCCCAAAATGGCGATGCAATGCTGTTAAAAAGTCTTGTTCTGACAAATGGAGTAATGGCGCGATTTTTTCCTGCTTACCTGTCCACACTAGCGAAAAATCTCGCTCGCCATTGGGTAATAATGCAATGGGACCTTGCGTTGTAAAGCGTTCATAAGCCACATTATTGTGGGCTAATTCTGCAGCAACTTTGGTTACCAGCGCATCATGTCCGTAAGGTTTGGTAACGCGTTCTAGTTCAATTAAGCTATTGGCGCTACGGCCACCGTCTGCAATCACAGCCAGACGACTTGCCATCTGCTTCACTTGTTGCTGGTACGCAATGTCGACCAAGACCTGTGTTGCATCAACATGAATCGCTTGAGCCACTGCTGCATACTGTATCTGAATTAAGCGATCTGCGCTGATTGCCGCTGCTAGTGCTGTAATTAACGCACCATAACTCACCACATAACCCAATGCCTCCAATCCATGCTCATGCGCCTGTAACTTGCTGCGTCCAATGCTGCCTTTCTGCGAAACATGAATCGTTTTTATTGGCGTAGTATGTGGTGCAATTTTGTCCCATGCGCCAATACGCTCAAAAATTCGCCTGCTGCCGAATGAGAGCGCCAAGGCACGTGTGTCGTTGTGCGACACCTCTGCTGCGCGTGCTTCGAATACTTGCGAGGCAATGCCTTGTTGCGCGAGTAATAACGCTAAGGTAGCGCCTACTGGTCCGCCGCCAATGATTAAAATGCGCTCTGCACTCATTTTGTCATCAGCGCTTCGATAGCCGCCACCGATTTAACCGCAGCTTTAGTCAGCACAATATTGCCATCTTCTGTCACCAGCACATCATCTTCAATACGAATACCAATATTCCAAAAGTGTTCCGGCACATTATCGGCTGGGCGTACATAACAACCTGGTTCTACGGTCAATACATTGCCTGCTTGCAGCATGCGCCAGTTGCCTGAGTTATCTTTATACTCACCCGCATCATGTACATCCAGCCCTAGCCAGTGCCCAGTACGATGCATATAAAACTGTCGATAGGCTCCCGTATCGATGACTTCCTGTTTGCTGCCTTTGCACAGCTTAAAATCTATCAGCCCCTGCACCAATACATCTAGCGCTGCTTCGTGCGGTGCGTTCCAATGGTGCTGTGTATTGGCTTTGGCAATGGCAGCAAGTTGTGCTGCCAGCACCACCTCGTACAAATCCTGTTGTACCGAATTAAATTTTCCATTTACCGGAAAAGTACGCGTAATATCTGAAGCATAGCCATCCAACTCACAGCCAGCGTCAATCAATAACAAATCCCCATCATAGAGCTTAGTGTTATTGGCGTTGTAGTGCAACGTACAGGCATTGGCGCCGCCCGCTACAATACTGGTGTAAGCGGGAGATTGCGCGCCATGTTGATAAAACTCATGCAAAAATTCTGCCTCAACCTGGTATTCCATTAGATGAGGTTGAACCATGCGCATAGCACGATTATGTGCAGCAGCAGCAATGTTGGCAGAGCGTTGCATGGTATCAATCTCATAAGGGCTTTTTACCAAGCGCAAACTATCGACAAGCTTCTGAACATCTGCAATTTCATCTGGCGCACTCACCCCGGTGCGTGCCTGATCACGCAACTGATTCAGCCAGCCTGTCACCCGCGTATCCCAGTGGGATTGCATACCTAAGCTATAAAATAATTTAGCTTGATTCGCTAAAAGTTGGGGGGCAATTTCATCCAACTGATTGATCGAATACGCTTCATCAAAACCAAACGCTAATTTTGCGGCATCATGCCCATAGCGAAAACCGTCCCATATCTCTTTATCCATATCCTTATCACGGCAAAACAGAATACTTTTAGGGTCACTGCCAGCAATCAGCATCAGCACCGATTCTGGCTCTTTGAAGCCAGTGAGATAATAAAAATAACTATCGAACCGATAGGGATAATGACTATCACGATTACGAATCGCCTCGGCTGCGGTGGGTATAATGGCTACGCCTTCGCCCATCGCTGCGATTAGCTTTTGGCGTCTTGCGTTAAATTCTTTTTTATTTTCCATAGTTACCTATTCATTTTACCCAGTGTGGACACTAGAGCGAGGCATCAAGTTCAGCAAGCCGCTGGGGCGTGCCTATATCGTGCCACGCTCCCTGGTGATGCTGTCCAGTCACTAATTCCAGTGCCATAGCCTGTTTTAGTAGTGGCGCGAGCTTGGCGGATTGTCCACGTACGATAGTGGAGAATAAGCTAGGATGATACATGCCTACGCCTGAAAAAGTGAGTTTAGCCTCACCTTCTGGCTGTAGCTTGTGATTGTAGAGCACAAAATCTCCCTGCGCATGCTGTGGCGGGTTATTCACCATCACTAGATGCGCAAGATTAGGCACAGGCAAACTGATGTGAGCAAAATCAATATCAGTAAACACATCTCCATTGATCACTAAAAATGGATCATCCCCCAGCAAAGATAGCGCGTTGGCAATGCCGCCAGCAGTTTCTAACGCTATCTTTTCGGGGCTATACTGAATGTTGATATTCCACGCACGACCATCTCCTAGCGCTGCTTCAATCTGCTCGCCCAAATGCGCATGATTGATGACGACTTCCTTAAAGCCAGACTTCGCCAAATTTTCGATGTGCCACACAATGAGCGATTTACCGCCCACCTTAAGCAAGGGTTTGGGCATGATGTCTGTTAGAGGACGCATGCGCGCTCCTCTACCAGCTGCTAATATCATGGCCTTCGTCAAAACGAATACTCCGCTTTTTCTTCGTAGCCTTCCAAGCTGTTAAGCAATTTCAACATAGGTCGCAACTCAATATAACGCCCGCATACTTTGCGCAAATAGGCCATTACCAGCGGCATATCTTTCAGGTAACCCTGTTTACCATCGCGATGATATAAGCGCGCAAATATGCCCAGTACCTTAATGTGGCGTTGCGCACCCATCCATTCAAAATCGCGATAGAACTCACTGAAATCGGATGGTACAGGCAATCCTGCTTTTTTAGCAGGCTGCCAATAACGCACTGCCCAGTCGATAATTTTCTCTTCATCCCACGCGATATAGGCATCTTTGAGCAATGACACCAAATCATAGCTAATCGCGCCATAAACCGCATCTTGAAAATCCAGTACACCCGGGTTATCGCCACAAATCATCAAGTTGCGCGAATGGTAATCACGATGCACATACACTTGCCCCTGATTTAAAATATTTTGATTAAGGGTATAAAACGTTTGCTGCAACACAGCTTGTTGTTTGTCATCTAGCTTCACTTTCAAATGCTTCGCTACATACCAATCTGGAAATAATTGCATTTCACGACTAAGTAGCGCCTCATCATAATCGGGCAAGACATTGGCTTTACTGGCCAGTTGTAACTTAATCAAGGCATTGCTAGCATCGGCATAAAGGCTTGATGCGTTAGCTGCATTAAGCTGAGAAAGATAGGTCTCATCGCCCAAATCACTCAGTAGCAAAAAACCTTGCGCCAAATCCTGTGCAATCACTTTCGGCACATTCAGACCAGCCTCTAAAAACAGTTGCGCCACTTTCACAAATGGAGCGCAATCTTCCTGCGGTGGCGGTGCATCCATCGCAATGAGCGTTTCCCCTTGCAAATGCACACGAAAATAGCATCTGAAGCTGGCATCGGCAGAAGCAGTTGTTAATTGAACAGGTTCCTCTCGTAAAACGCTTTTAAGCCATTTTTCTAATTGTGATTTTCTTTGCACATATCCCTCTTTTAATTTTTGCAATTTGCCCTTTAATGTAGCTAAAACTTGGCTAAAAAGCCATGCCGAATTTGGCTTTAATTGATTATTTTGATTGATTAAAAGCCACTTTTATGCGATTTTATCATTCCTAACCATAACAACGCATTAAAGCCCATTTTCATTAGAAATAACCACCTGAATCCATTTGAACTTCGCCCGATTACATATTGAATCTGCAAAAATTATTTTTGCTACTATCGCTGGCATTTGCCTGCTTAGCTTTAGTGTTGCGTCATTGGCAGAAACCATGACATTGGAACTATTTAAAGTGCCCGAGACCCTGCAACCTGAAGCATTGCCTGGCGCCATTGAAATAGAAGGTGACAAACTTGATCTCTATCTGGATCGTAAGATGCGCGCTACTGGCAATGCTGTTATTAGCAAGGGTGATCAAAAGATCTACGGGGATACGATTGAATATGATGTACAAAACGATGAATTGCAAGTGAATGGCAACGCGCGCATTGAGCTTGGCGACAGCGAACTTAAAGGTCCTGCTCTTAAGATGCGCTTGAGCGAAAGCATAGGCGAAATGCAAGATGCCAGCATCACGCTTAATAAGCCTGCCAGCGCAGAAAACACTCAATCCAAGCCGCTTAATGATCCCAGCGTATACACCCAATCTAAACTGATTAACGCGCAAACCAGCTTAACCGACAATCCCCGACTATATCAAGATAACTATCGTGAGCCTGAAACTCCCATCGGGCAAGCCTCGATTGACCCTAAGTTTGACTCCTCGCGTGGTGACGCCAAACAAGTATTATTTGAAGGGCAAGACAAGAAGCGCCTGAAAAATGCACGTTATACGACCTGTGAAGCAGGTGTAGATGACTGGTACATCAAGGCAAGTGAAATTGAGCTGGATGACTATACCCAATCTGGTAGTGCCAAAAACGCACATGTCGAATTTAAGGGTGTCCCCTTACTATACGCCCCATGGTTGAGTTTCTCGTTTAATAACGAACGTAAGTCTGGCTTTATGGCCCCTACAGTAGGCTCTACCAGCCGTAGCGGCTTTGAAACGCTCGTTCCGTATTATATTAATATCGCACCAGATAAGGATGCGACAGTCGGTGTTCGCTACCTGAGCAAGCGCGGCTTGCAACTGCAAGGCGAATTTAGGTATCTGGACGAAAATTACTCTGGTGTTAATTATATTGAATATTTAAACGACGACGACCAAACCAACCAACAACGCTATTATGCGAATATCAATCACAGTCATCTTCTGGGGAGCGGATGGTCTGCTGGCTATAACATTGAAAGAGTGTCTGATGACCAGTATTTCTCCGAAACATCCACCCGTATCGTCAGTACCAGCCGTGTTAATCTGCCACAGGAAGGTCGTGTTGACTATGTAGGTGATGTCTGGCGCTTTAACGGACTAGTGCAAAAATACCAAACTTTAGATGACCTGAATTACCCCTATCAGCGCTTACCGCAACTAACACTCACCGCTAATAAAGATTGGGAATACCTAACTACAGATTTGTACAGCCAGTTTGCTTATTTTGACCGTAATGACGACGCGCCCATTGCCGCGACAGGCAGTCGTTTAACCCTTTACCCCAGTATTAGTGTGCCATTTACCGAACCTTATGGCTTCATTACTCCAAAAATCGGCGTACATACCACCCATTATCGAGTGAACGATAATGATTATGTGGTGAATGGGCAAACGATTAGCAACGATTCAGATTCAAGAACGCTCCCTATTTTTAGCCTAGATAGCGGCTTATATTTTGAGCGCGATGT
>JBQTJZ010000132.1:0-3586 GCA_052386615.1 Methylophilaceae bacterium | reverse complement strand
ACTAGTAGCCCTAGACCCCATCGTATCCATGCGCATATTACAGCCCCTATCCCTACCGCTAGCCACTGCCCAACTACCATTTGAATCTTCCATTTATAAAATAACAATAAACCAATTATAATTGCGAATATATCATTGTTTCAAAATTTCATCTAACCAAAGCAATCCAATCAAGCCGATTCAACAGACTCAAGCGAGAAAAATGTGCACGTTTTATTTGTAACTTCCGAAGCTTTCCCCCTCATTAAAACTGGCGGCCTTGCCGACGTAAGTGGCGCATTGCCCAAGGCACTTAAAAACCTGTTTGGAGAAAATGGCGATATCAAAATACTGTTGCCAGGGTATAGCTCGGTTCTAGAAAAAATTCAGCGCGCCGAAGTCATTGCTAACATTGAAGTACTCAATCAACCCTGCGAATTACTCATTGGCAAAATGCCAGATAACGTCCTGCAAAAAGATATGGATGTGGTTGTCATTAAAAATAAATTTTTATATGAACGCCAAGGCGGTCCGTATAGCGATTTAAGTGGGGCAGACTGGCCAGACAACCCGCTTAGATTCGGCGTACTTTCTAGAGTTGCTAGTTTGTTGGCCAGTAAAAAAACCGTTCTAAAAAATTGGCAGCCTAGCCTTGTGCATTGCAATGACTGGCAAACAGGCCTAGCACCGGCTTATATGAAACTGGTGGACAATTCCGCGGCAAAATCAATTCTGAGCATTCACAATCTGGCGTTTCAAGGTAATTTTAATGCAGGCTGGTTGAATATGCTCGAACTCCCTGTTGAGCACTTCAGTCTGCATGGTTTTGAGTATTATGAGCAAATCAGTTTTCTCAAAGCAGGCATTGTATATGCAGACCAACTTAGCACCGTAAGCCCTACCTACGCGCAAGAAATCCAGAGCAAAACTTTCGGTTTTGGTCTGAAGGATTTATTAAAAATCCGCCAACAGGACTTAACCGGCATTCTAAATGGCATTGACCCCCAAGAATGGAATCCCGCCACAGATACGCATTTAACTAAATCCTATAGTGCAAAAAATATTGGCGGGAAAAAAATTGTAAAGCAGGCTTTACAACAGCAACTTGGGCTCAAAATTGATGCGAACGCACCATTACTGGGCATTGTAAGCCGGTTAACACATCAAAAAGGGCTGGATTTATTGCCGGCGATTATGCCAGTATTAGTCGCAGAAGGTTGTCAATTTGCCGTTTTGGGTAGCGGTGACAAAACGCTTGAAGCCAGTTTTACTTACATTCAAGCAAACCATCCTGAACAGGTCAGTGTGAATATTGGCTATAACGAACCCCTTTCGCACAATATTATGGCTGGTAGCGATACGTTCGTCATGCCCTCTCGCTTTGAGCCTTGCGGCCTCAATCAACTCTATGGATTGGGGTATGGCACACCACCTATCGTCTCGGCTACAGGCGGTTTGGCAGATTCAGTATGCGATACTAATCCATCGACACTCAAAAATAATACAGCGACAGGATTTGTTATAAAAAATGTCACCAGTGCATCACTTTTGGTCACCATTCAGCGCGCAGTTGAAATCTGGAAAAACAAAAAAACTTGGCGCCGTATTCAAAGAAATGGCATGCAACAAGACATTAGCTGGGATTCTAGCGCAAGACTATACCTAGAATTATACAAAAAAACATTGGGTGGAGAGATGTAAAAAAACTGGCATGGAAGATGCTTATATTTAATCAAGCTTCTCCAAAGCTAACTTCTCCTCCCTAGGGGCGATACTTTTAACAGTCTCGCCCCATTTTTTATCTTTATTTAATTAAAAAGTGTTCACGATAATATTTAAGTTCATCGATAGATTCATAAATATCCGCCAGCGCCTCATGTTTGCTCGCTTTTTTGAATCCGTTGTAAATCTCAGGCTTCCATCGACGCGCGAGTTCCTTAAATACACTCACATCCAAATTACGATAATGAAAATAAGCTTCTAAATCAGGCATATAGCGCGCCATAAAACGCCTATCTTGGCATATAGAATTGCCACACATGGGTGATTTTCCAGCCGAGACAAACTGTTTTAAGTAAGCAATCATTTGTGTAGTCGCTGTAGTTTCATCCAGAGTAGATGCTTTCACTTTCTCTATTAAACCGCTACGGCCATGCGTGCCCTTGTTCCAAGCGTCCATCCCCTCAAGCACTGCGTCAGTTTGATGTATCACTAACACCGGCGATTCCCCTAATACATTCAACTCCGCATCAGTCACTACCACCGCAAGCTCTAAGATACGATCAGAATCAGGCAACAAACCACTCATCTCCATGTCTAACCATATAAGATTATCGCTGTTAGGTTTATTGCTTTGAGCTTCCATCATGATTTCCATTAAAATATCGTAAAATAGCAGTGCCAGTGAACCAACATTCTGTAAATGCCTCAGAATAGCAACTTTGAAAGACTAGTAGTTTAACTTAATTTATATGGCATCCGCATTTGATATGACTTCTACGCTAACACTTATTTTTGTAACAACACTCATTCTAACTACGCTGATACGACTTTGGCTGGGTTCACGCCAAATTGCATATGTGCAGGCCAACCGCGTTAAAGTGCCTTCTGCTTTTTCTAACAACATATCACTAGAAGCGCATCAAAAGGCGGCAGATTATTCCAGCGCAAAAACAAGATTAACTTTAACTGAAGTGGTGGTACAGGCGCTGTTGTTAGTTGCACTCACACTTGGCGGTGGATTGCAGTTAATCGATGATATATGGCGAAACGTTTTAGCAAATCACGACATTATTCGCGGCGCGTTAGTTATCTGCAGCGCCATGCTAGTAAGTAGTTTGGTTGATTTACCTTTTGAATACTATAAAACCTTTGTAGTAGACGAAAAATTTGGCTTCAACAAGATGACGCCCACTCTATTTTTTAGCGATTTGCTTAAACATACTATGGTTGGACTGGCACTTGGTGCGCCGATTCTCTTTGCTGCATTATGGTTAATGCAAAGCGCTGGTGAATATTGGTGGTTTTATTTATGGGTGGTTTGGAGTGTGTTTAATATTGTCATGCTTGCGGTTTACCCTACTTTTATTGCACCCCTATTTAATCAATTTACTCCACTTGCAGATGAAAGCCTTAAATCGCGTATCGAAGCATTGCTTATCAAATGCGGCTTTAAATCACAAGGGTTATTTGTGATGGATGGCTCTGCCCGAAGTAGCCATGGGAACGCCTATTTCACCGGCTTTGGCAGTAGCAAGCGTGTCGTGTTTTTTGATACCCAGCTCAGCAGCTTAAATGCCGACGAAATTGAAGCCGTACTTGCACATGAACTTGGTCATTTCAAGCATCACCATGTGATAAAGCGTATCGCTCTGCTATTTTTTGCGAGCTTTATAGGCTTGGCTCTATTAGGCTGGCTTATTAATCAGCCATGGTTCTACACTGGCTTGGGAGTTACCGTGCCTAGTCATTACATGGCATTGATTTTATTTTTGTTGGTGTCGCCCGTGTTCCTGTTTTTGGTACGTCCATTGATGGCAAGTTATTCAAGAAAAAACGAGTTTGAAGCGGACGATTACGCGGCTAAGCATGCCAATGCGCATCACTT
>JBQTJZ010000131.1:0-10364 GCA_052386615.1 Methylophilaceae bacterium | reverse complement strand
CGCGCACAGAGTTTGTAGCACAGGAGCGCAAACGGACCGAAGATCGAGCTCCTCTAGAAATAAAACCTGCGCAAACCGAGATAGCCAAGAGCGAGCGGGTGCTAAAAGAAAAACAAGCCACATTGTTTACTTCCGACTCGGATTCACCCCTGCCGCCATTGCATTTACTGGATGAGCCAAAAGGTGAAATCGAGTTACCATCGACGGAAACACTAGATTTTACGTCGCGCTTGATTGAGCGAAAGCTGACTGATTTTGGGATTGAGGTTAAAGTGCTTTCAGCACAACCTGGCCCGGTAATTACGCGTTTTGAGCTAGAGCCTGCGGCAGGGGTGAAAGGCAGCCAAATTACGAATTTGGCTAGAGATTTGGCGCGTGCACTATCAGTGGTGAGTATTCGTGTAGTGGAAACCATTCCTGGTAAAAGTTGTATGGGCTTGGAAATTCCTAATCCCAAACGGCAAATTGTATGTTTATCTGAAATTATGGGTAGTCAAGTGTATGCTGAAATGTATTCGCCCATTGCGATTGCTATGGGGAAAGATATCTCGGGGAAACCCGTGGTGACAGACTTGGCTAAAATGCCGCATGTGCTGGTGGCGGGGACTACTGGTTCGGGTAAATCGGTGGCGATTAATGCGCTGATTCTCAGTTTTCTTTACAAATCCGAAGCTAGCAAAGTGCGCATGATTTTAATTGACCCGAAAATGCTTGAGCTTTCGGTATACGAAGGTATTCCGCACTTGCTGGCACCAGTGGTAACCGATATGCGCCAAGCTGCTAACGCGCTTAATTGGTGTGTGGCAGAGATGGAGCGTCGTTATAAATTGATGTCGATGCTGGGTGTACGTAATTTGGCGGGTTACAACCAAAAAATTAAAGAAGCTGAAAAAGTGGGAGATAAAATTCCGCACCCATTTAGTTTAACGCCAGAAGCGCCAGAGTCATTAGCAGAAATGCCATTAATCGTAGTGGTGATTGATGAACTGGCAGATTTGATGATGGTGGTTGGCAAGAAGGTAGAAGAGCTCATCGCGCGCTTGGCACAAAAAGCACGTGCCTCTGGTATACATTTGGTGCTTGCGACGCAGCGTCCATCGGTGGATGTGATTACCGGTTTAATTAAGGCGAATATTCCAACTCGGGTAGCGTTTCAGGTTTCCAGCAAAATTGATTCGCGTACCATACTAGACCAAATGGGAGCTGAAGCGTTACTAGGGCAGGGCGATATGTTGTATCTGCCACCAGGTACGGGTTATCCACAGCGTATCCATGGCGCATTTGTGAGTGATCATGAAGTGCACCAAGTGGTGAGCCATTTGAAAGCGATGGGTGAACCTAATTACATAGACGGTATTCTGACTAGTGATACAGAAGAGGGCGGCGAGATTGGCAGTTATAGTGAGGGTGGCGGCGAAAAAGATGAGCTTTACGATGAGGCGGTGGCCATTGTGCTAAAAAGCCGTCGTGCCTCTATTTCTTCGGTGCAACGCCAACTACGTATCGGCTATAACCGCGCTGCACGGTTGATAGAAGACATGGAGCGCGCAGGGTTGGTTTCGGCCATGCAAAGCAACGGTAATAGAGAGGTGTTAGTGAAAGCAGGCGATGAATAAACAGTTTTTGCGCGTGTTGCTAGGGGGTAGCCTGCTGTTTTCCAGCTTAACTTTTGCCGATGGTGTGACCAGCCTGAAAGAGTTTTTTAGCAATACGAATACGATGCGCGCCAAGTTTCATCAAGTAGTAAACGACACTAAAGGGCGTAAGGTACAGGAAGTGGATGGCACTATGCAGTTACAGCGACCGAATAAATTTCGCTGGGATTACAGCAAACCGTACGAGCAACAAATTATCAGTGATGGCAAGCAAGTGTTTTTGTTTGACGCAGAATTACAGCAAGTGACCATTCGCGATTTAAGCAAAGCACTGGGCTCTAGCCCAGCCGCCATGTTGGCGGGCGGTGACGCGGTAGAAAAAAGCTTTACGCTTAAAAATGCTACGCGTAAAGATGGCCTGACATGGGTACTCGCTCTGCCAAAAGATAAAGACAGTGGTTTTGATCGTGTTTTGCTGGGATTTAAGGCTGATAAACTACGCAAAATGGAAATAGTCGATAGTTTCAATCACATCACACATATTACGTTTGACGATGTTGAGCGCAACCCAGTATTACAGGATGCCACATTTTTCTTCACCACACCTAAAGGGGTGGATGTGGTGGGTGAGTAAGTCACGATTAAGCTAGCATATGTTTTTATGGCTAGCTGTTACAATATCCCTTTGATTAGTTAAGTTAAAAAATAAGTGAACCACTTATTTCAAGCCACTCTACCACAAGCTCCACTTGCCGAATTGCTTCGTCCTAAAACACTGGGCGAAGTGGTGGGTCAATCGCATCTTTTAGGCGAAAGCAAACCGTTACGCCTTGCCTTTCAATCGGGGAAATTGCCTTCGATGATTTTGTGGGGGCCGCCAGGCGTGGGCAAAACCACGCTGGCACGATTAATTGCCAATACGGTAGATGCAGAATTTATCGCGGTTTCTGCCGTGTTATCGGGCATTAAAGATATTCGCGAGGCAGTGGAACGCGCTGACCTTACTTTACAACAGCATGGACGCAAAACCATTTTGTTTGTGGATGAAGTGCATCGCTTCAATAAAGGCCAGCAAGATGCGTTTCTGCCGTTTGTAGAAAGTGGGTTGATTACCTTTATTGGTGCAACCACAGAAAACCCGTCGTTTGAGGTAAACAGCGCGCTCTTGAGTCGTGCGCAGGTTTTTGTGTTAACCGCGCTCTCCGAACCTGAACTCGGTTTGTTATTGGAACGCGCCCGCTTGCTGGTGGCAGCAAACGTTACCTTGAGCGAAGCGGTCATCGAGCAGGTATTGGGCTACGCAGATGGCGATGCAAGACGCCTGTTAAATTTTATGGAAAGCTTATTTAATGCGGCAAGCGAGGCAAATGTTACGCAAATCGATGAACCCTTTTTGCAAACCACCATGGCCAGCAAAATGCGTCGATTTGATAAAGGCGGCGAGGCCTTTTATGACCAAATCTCGGCACTGCATAAATCGGTGCGTGGTAGCAATCCCGATGCCGCTTTGTACTGGTTTTTGCGGATGATTGATGGTGGCGCAGATCCCCTCTATTTAGGGCGGCGCATTATGCGGATGGCGATTGAAGATATTGGTATTGCTGATCCGCGTGCGCAGACCATGGCGCTAGAGGCTTGCCAGATTTATGAGCGTTTAGGTTCGCCCGAAGGTGAATTAGCGTTAAGCAACGCCGTGATTTATTGTGCAGTTGCGGCAAAAAGCAACGCAGCTTATAGCGCCTATAATCAAGCCAAAACTTTTGTCAGCAACGATACTTCACGCCCTGTACCATTGCATTTAAGAAACGCCCCAACCAAGTTAATGAAAGCGTTGGATTATGGCAAAGAATACCGTTATGCCCACAACGAGCCAGATGCTTATGCCGCAGGCGTGGATTATTTTCCTGATGATATGCCGCCGCAACAATTTTATCAGCCCACACCGCGCGGCTTAGAAGGTAAAATAAGCGAAAAATTGAATCACTACAAAGAACTCGACCAAAAAGCCAATAAAGAGAAAGCAAAGAAATAAGATGTTAGATATTCAGGAGTTAAGAAAAGATTTAGTTGGCATCACCACACGATTAAGTAAGCGCGGATTTGAGTTTGATTCAGTAAATTTCAGCCAACTGGAAGCAGAACGTAAAACCATACAAACCAATACTGAAGCGCTGCAAGCAAAGCGCAATGCGGCCTCTAAGAGTATTGGTATCGCGAAGTCTAAAGGCGAAGACACTTCTGCAGTCATGGCAGAAGCGGCTGGCTTAGGTGAGCAGCTCAAAGCAGGTGAAGTGCGCTTAAGCGAAGTGCAAGCTGAGCTACAAGCTATTATGCTGAATGTGCCTAATTTGCCAAACGACAGTGTGCCAATTGGTAAATCAGAAGCTGACAATGTAGAAATGCGCAAAGTAGGCACACCGCGCACGTTTGATTTTACGATTAAAGACCATACCGATGTGGGTACGCCATTGGGCTTAGATTTTGATACGGGTATCAAGCTTTCTGGCACGCGTTTTACGTTTATGCGTGGCGGAATTGCTAAATTGCACCGTGCTTTGGCGCAATTTATGTTGGATACTCAAACTGAACAGCATGGCTATGAAGAATGCTATACGCCGTATTTGGTGAATGAAAAAACGTTGGAAGGCACTGGACAACTACCTAAATTCAAAGAGGATTTGTTCGGAGTTTATTCTGGAGGTGATTTACCAAAGGGATTAGAACCAGATTTTTATCGTAGTTCTGGGGCAGATATTTATGCCCCATCTGAACAAGTTGATAACGCTGAAACCATTGAAGATATAAAAGATTTTACAATAAAGCCTAGGTTGTTATATTTAATTCCCACATCTGAAGTCACTTTAACCAATACCGTGCGCGATGAAATCGTGCCGCTGGAAAGCTTGCCGATTAAGCTGACTGCGCACACGCCTTGCTTCCGTTCCGAAGCGGGTAGTTACGGCAAAGACACCAAAGGCATGATACGCCAGCACCAGTTTGATAAGGTGGAAATGGTGCAGATTGTGCATCCTGAAAAGAGCTACGAGGCGTTGGAGGAGATGGTTGGTCATGCCGAAAACATCTTAAAAGCGCTTGAGCTACCTTATCGCGTAGTTTCGCTATGTACTGGCGATATGGGTTTTGGCGCGGCTAAAACTTATGATCTGGAAGTGTGGTTACCTGCACAAAATACCTATCGCGAGATTTCTAGTGTCTCTAACTGTGAGGCATTTCAAGCACGCCGTTTGCAAGCGCGCTTTAGAAATGCCCAAGGCAAAACCGAGTTTGTGCATACGTTGAATGGCTCTGGTTTGGCAGTAGGGCGCACGCTGGTAGCGGTGTTGGAAAATTATCAGAATGCGGATGGCAGTGTCACAATTCCAGCAGTATTGCGTTCGTATATGGGTGGGGTAGAAAAGCTAAGTTAGCATGCTTTCGCTAATGAATTTGCGGTAGCTTATTACTCGCGATTCTAAAGCTATCTTGTGTGCTGTCGTAACTCGGTTCTAGGCGCGTTAGAATATTGTAATAGCTGCGTATCGATTCCACAAAAATCACTGGTGCCCCACCGCTGCAATAACCATACTTGGCGTGCACGTAGTATTGTGGATCGTTGAGCAGCACAAGTGTTTTTTTGATGTCTGCCCAACTGTTGGGGTTCATATTCAGGCGCTGCGCTAGCACGCGGGCATCTTCCACATGCGCATAGCCAATGTTATAGGCAGCCAGCGCCATATAGGTACGGTCGGGTTCTGGAACCCGCTCCGGAATAGTTTCAATCATAAGGTTAATGTATTTGGCACCGGCAGGAATGCTTTGCTTTGGATCTAATCTGTCGGTGACACCCATTCTGTCGGCAGTGGCTTCTGTGAGCATCATCAGTCCGCGTACATTGGTGGGCGAAGTGTTAAAGGTGTCCCAGTGCGATTCGCGATAGCTGACAGCGGCTAATAACCGCCAATCAATGCCAGTAATATCCTGTGCCTGCTGAAATAAACGCTTATACTTGGGAAGTAATGTATTGGTGCGAATTAAATAAGTTTTAATGTCAATCGGTTTTAAGCGTTTACTATTGCCGTGGTAGCGATCAATCAGATTGCGTAAGGTGCCATCTTTTTTAATGTGCATAAAAAAAGCATTGGCTTGCTCAAGAAGCTCAGGGTTATTTGTTTTTGAGAAGCCCCATGCAATTTTCTCTGGCTGACCTAAAGAAAAAGCGACCCCTAAATTCAAATAATAATTTTGTAGCACTGAGACCAGATGACTATCAGCGATGGTGTACTGAATTTCTCCACTGGCGACCTCCTCAATCAGTTTTTCTGAATGCGTGGAGGTACGTTCTTCCCACATTAAGCTAGGCTCGTTTTTTTGCAAGTTTTTCAGGCGTTCCACAAAACTGGTCGCAGCAGGTACAACTGTATGCGCACTGACTAAATCTTGAATCGTTTTGGCAGGTTTCTTGGTTTCTTCGGTGTTGTAAATAACCTGTTGTTGCACATCTTGATAGGGGATTGAAAACTGAATCAGTGTTTTACGGTCTTCGGTGATAGTTAGATCGGCAGCAGCAATATCAGCTTTTTTGTTCACAATACTGGCAATGACTTCTTCAATGCTATTCACCACGATAAATTTTACTTGCGTATTTTTGCCTAAATATTGAGTAAAAAGAATGGCTAAATCGTATTCTAGGCCTGCAAACTCTTTGTCGCTATTCACGAAATAAGTATTCGGGCTATTAAGCGTAACAAAGGTTATGCTCTTTTCTTGTTGCACGGCGGTGTCGGTGGGCGTCGCTTTTTCGGGAGCTTTGCTTTTGTCACAGGCGGTAAAGCCCAGGAGAAAAACCCCAATGGTGAGTAATTGTTTAAGCAAAGCACTTTCCTAATTCAAGTAAATAGATGCCTATTTCCATGTTTCTTGAACATTGCCATTGTCGGCGATTAAAATCGCGCTACTTAAGCCATAAAATATGCCATGCTCGACTACCCCGGGCGTATTGTTTAGCTTATCGTTCAGGCTGTTTTCACTGATAGGTTCATCAAAAGCCATATCTAAGACCAAACTGCCATGAGAAGTGATTGCCAAGCCATCTTTCGCTACGTTCTGACGTAAATCACCACGACCACCTAAAGCTTCGATGCTGCGTTTGGCGGCTTTCCAGGCAAAGGGCATCACTTCAATTGGAATAGAAAAGTTGCTACCAATGTGCGCTACCAGTTTACTTTTATCGGCAACGACCAAAAATTGAGTTGCGGCTTTTGCCAGCAGTTTTTCCATCACCAAATCATAACCGCGGCCCTTTAGCAAGGTCATGTCAGGCGTAATTTCATCCGCACCATCTACATATAAATCAATGTGGTCTACCTGTTGAATCGAGATAACATTCAGACCTAGACTTTGCGCTTTAATCATGCTGATATTGGAACTGGCAATAGTGGTGATTTTGAGTGCTTCCTCGGTTTGGCGGCGCGCCAGTTCTTCGATGAAGTAATTTGCAGTAGAGCCCGTGCCAAGTCCTACTAACATGCCATTTTTGACGTATTTTGCAGCATGAATGGCTACCAGTTGCTTGTCGTTCATGATGGTTTCTCCTCAAGTATTTTTATTATTTTTTATGATGATGGCCAAATTTGAATTGGCCTAAATGATGAACCCTGCTTAAGGGTATAATAGGTAAATTCCAAGCTTAAACCAAGTCATTTTCACCCTCATTTATGCTGTTATCTGTACCCCCAATCGCACATTCAACCCATTTTTCTTATGCTGCCAATGGCTTAGATAGCTTATCTCTAGCATCACTTGCATGTCGCTTAAAAACAACAGCAGAAACGAAAAAAGCGCCGCTGGTGGTCATTACTTCGAATGCATTTGCGGCGCAGCGTTTATTAGAAGAAATGCCTTATTTTGCGCCAGATTTAAGGGTGCATTTGCTGCCCGATTGGGAGACTTTGCCCTATGACGTGTTCTCGCCGCATCCTGATTTAATCTCTGAGCGTTTGGCAACTTTGTATCAAATTAGCCAGAATAAGTGCGACGTGGTAATTGTGCCGATTGCCACAGCATTGCTGCGTCTGCCGCCAGTAAGCTATCTTACCGCGCATACTTTCATGCTCAAAAAAGGGCAGAAATTCGATCTCGAAGCGCTACGCAATCAATGTAGTCAAGCGGGGTACCACCATGTGAGTCAGGTGATTAGCCCGGGCGAATTCAGTGTGCGCGGTGGCTTGGTTGATTTGTTTCCTATGGGAGGCGTGTTGCCTTACCGTATCGATCTGTTTGATGACGAAATCGAAAGCATTCGTACTTTTGATATTGATACGCAACGTAGTCTCTACCCAGTGCCAGAAATCAGATTATTACCGGCACGTGAGTTTCCTTTAGATGAAACCGGGATAACTACGTTTAGAAGCCAGTTTAGGGAGCAATTTGAAGGTGACCCACAGCGTGCCAAAATCTACAAGGACGTGAGTAAGGGTATGGCTTCAGGGGGCATTGAGTGGTATTTGCCTTTATTCTTTGATGAAACAGCGACGATATTTGATTACCTTCCTAAGCAGACAGTGCTTTGTTTGCATGGCAATTTGGATCAGGCTCTGCAAAGCTTCTGGTTTGAGGCGAATTCGCGTTATCGTTTGCTGGCACACGACGCGGAACGCCCGATTTTAAAGCCAGAAGTACTATTACTAAAAGCAGATGATTTTTTTGGCAGAACGCATCAGTTTTCTAGTATGTATGCGAAGCTGCTGTCTGAGAAGATCTTACCTGCGCTCGAGATTGACAGGCGCGCTGAACAACCACTACATAAGCTGCAAGCATTTATTCAACACGGTCATCATCATTTGCTTATAGTTGCGGAAAGTTTGGGTCGTCGTGAAACTATGGCGCAATTATTCACTGAACAAGATTTGATTTTCAAAACCTGCCAAACCTGGGCTGAGTTTAAAGAGAGCAGCGCACGCGTGCTGTTAGGGGTTTCTACTTTACATAGCGGTTTTATCGGTGAGGATTTTGCGGTTGTCACTGAGGCAGAACTCTATGCCGCCACGGTGCGTCAGCAGCGTCGTCGCGAGAAAGAAAAAGCACGTAATACCGAGGGGATGCTCAAAGATTTATCTGAGTTACGCTTACAAGATCCTGTGGTGCATGAGCAGCATGGAGTAGGGCGTTACCAGGGTTTGCAAAATCTGGATTTTGGCGAAGGGGAAACTGAATTTTTGCTGCTGGAGTATTACGGTAAAGATAAGTTATACGTACCAGTTTCGCAATTATTTTTAATCTCACGCTATTCAGGCGGCCCACCAGAAAGTGCACCATTACACAGATTAGGCAGTGGTCAATGGGAAAAAGCGAAAAAAAAAGCGCTCAAGCAAATTCGGGACACCGCGGCTGAGTTATTAAATCTGTATGCGCAGCGTGCCGCGAGACGTGGACATGCATTTACTTTAAGTCTGCAAGATTACGAAGCGTTTTGCGAAAGTTTTCCGTTTGAGGAAACGCCTGACCAGCTAGAAGCGATTGAGAATGTAATCAAAGATATGCAGTCTGGTCGTCCCATGGATAGGCTGGTGTGCGGTGACGTCGGTTTTGGCAAAACGGAGGTAGCTTTGCGCGCTGCTTTTGTAGCGGTGATGGGGGGGCGACAAGTGGCGGTGCTGGTACCTACCACATTACTGGCCGAGCAGCATTATCAAAACTTTAGTGATCGTTTTGCAGATTGGCCGATTAAAATCGCCGAGATTTCACGCTTTAGAACTGCCAAAGAGCAAGCGGAAGCCCTGCGTGGTTTGGCATCTGGCGAGATTGATATTATTATCGGCACACATCGGCTTATTCAGAAGGATGTGAAATTTAAAAACCTTGGCTTGGTGATTTTGGATGAAGAACACCGTTTTGGCGTGCGGCAAAAAGAGCAACTTAAAGCCATGCGCGCCGAAGTCGATGTGCTTACACTCACCGCCACGCCCATTCCACGTACTTTGAGTATGGCAATGGAGGGGTTGCGCGAATTTAGCGTGATTGCTACGCCGCCGCAAAAACGCCTCAGTATTAAAACGTTTCATACGGATTACAGTGAAGGCATTATTAAAGAAGCGGTTACCCGCGAATTCAAGCGCGGTGGGCAAGTCTATTTTCTGCATAATGAAGTAGATACGATACATAGTATGCGCGAAAAACTGGAACGCGTGCTACCCGAGGCGCGCATTGCGATTGCACATGGACAGTTGCGTGAACGTGAACTGGAACATGTGATGCGTGATTTCTATCATCAGCGCTCCAATCTGTTGCTATGTACCACCATTATTGAAACAGGAATTGATATCCCTACCGCCAATACCATCATCATGAATAAGGCCGATATGTTTGGCTTAGCGCAATTGCACCAATTACGTGGTCGCGTGGGGCGCTCACATCATCAAGCTTATGCTTACTTGCTTACAGACGCTGACCGTAATATTACGCCACAGGCGCAAAAGCGATTAGATGCCATTCAGCTATTAGAAGATTTGGGGGCAGGGTTCCATTTGGCAATGCATGATCTGGAAATTCGCGGCGCGGGGGAATTGTTGGGAGATAGTCAAAGTGGTGAGATGCAGGAAATAGGATTTAGTTTATATTCCGATATGCTCAACCACGCTGTGAAGCAGCTTAAAGCAGGTAAAGAGCCCGATTTGGACGCACCACTTGGCGTGACAACGGAGATTAACCTACATGCGCCCGCCTTGCTGCCTAATCATTATTGCCCCGATGTACACGAGCGCCTAGTGATTT
>JBQTJZ010000130.1:0-5976 GCA_052386615.1 Methylophilaceae bacterium | reverse complement strand
ATTGCCTAAAATCGAGCAAAATGCTGGGGTTGAGCCATCGGTGGTAGTCAACAACGTGGCAGCTGGTAAAGGCAACCACGGTTACAACGCAGCTAACGAAACTTACGGCGACATGATTGAAATGGGTATTTTGGACCCAACAAAAGTAACGCGCAGCGCATTGCAAAATGCAGCTTCAGTGGCTGGCTTGATGCTGACAACCGATTGCATGGTAGCAGAACTGCCTAAAGATGACGCACCAGCAATGGGTGGCGGTGATATGGGCGGGATGGGTGGCATGGGCGGCATGATGTAATTCAACATCGTTAAAGAGGCGATAGCGGTGTCAGTTTTCTAGCTCTCGTCTTTTCGCTCGTTGAAATACCCTAACTAGCATTTTCGTAATTAAAAAAGCCTCGCAATTGCGGGGCTTTTTTACAATTATTGACGCCAAAAAAAGCCCCGATTAAGGGGATTAAATCGGGGCAAAATGCCTCATCGTCTAAGGCTTCCGCTCAGGGAGGAAAGAAGCGGAAAGATAACAAACTATTAATCTGTTATCATGCAAATTCAGACTAGCGTTAATAAGTGAAGTTCATCGTATATTTTAGTTTTTTGTAACTATTTGTATCACGTCGCTTTCTGATTTTTACTCAAAAGCCATGCGATAATACAGGCATGGACTCTCAGCAAAACTTACTGTCTGGACTCAACGCTAAACAACTTGAAGCCGTCACTCTACCGCATCAATCTGCTCTTATCTTAGCGGGTGCTGGTAGTGGAAAAACCCGTGTACTCACCACGCGTATTGCTTGGCTGATTCAAACTGGGCAAATCTCGCCTATGGGCTTGATGGCTGTCACATTTACCAATAAAGCTGCCAAAGAAATGCTGACGCGCTTAACCGCCATGCTGCCGATTAACACGCGCGGTATGTGGGTGGGCACTTTTCATGGTTTGTGTAATCGCTTGCTACGCGCACATCATCGCGAGGCTGGTTTGCCCAGCACTTTTCAGATTTTAGATACCGCAGACCAGCTTTCCAGCATCAAACGTTTGATGAAATTAATGAATATTGATGATGAGAAGTTTCCACCCAAACAGGTACAAGGCTATATCAATAGTTGCAAAGAAGAAGGGCTACGCGCACATGCAGTAGCTGCTTACGACGCACACTCGCAAAAGCTGCGCGAGATTTATGAGGAATATGACAAGCAATGCCAGCGCGAAGGTGTGGCAGATTTTGCCGAGCTTTTATTACGCTGTTACGAACTGCTTGAGCGAGATATTCATATTCGTAATCATTACCAAAGCCGTTTTCAATACATTCTGGTGGACGAGTTTCAAGACACCAATCGCTTACAATATTTGTGGCTAAAATTGCTGGCTGGTACAGAGAATTGTATGTTCGCCGTGGGCGATGATGATCAATCCATTTATGGTTTTCGCGGTGCGCGCGTGGGCAATATGCGCGATTTTGAAAAAGATTTTAACGTACAAAATGTTGTGAAGTTAGAAGAAAATTATCGCTCGCACAGCAATATTTTAGATGCCGCCAATGCGATTATTTCGCATAATAAAAATCGCTTGGGTAAAAATCTATGGACATCCGCTGGCAAAGGGGAGCCGGTGCGTGTCTACGAAGCTTATAACGATACCGACGAGGCCGGCTTTATTGTCGATGAAATTAAAATGTTGCACAGTGAAGGGGCAGCATTAGATGAAATTGCCCTGCTCTATCGTAGCAATGCGCAATCTCGTATTCTGGAACATGCATTATTTTCCGCCAATTTACCCTATCGGGTGTATGGTGGTTTGCGCTTTTTTGAGCGTGCCGAGATTAAGCACGCCTTAGCTTATATGCGTTTAATGGCGAATGCCAACGATGATACCGCATTGCTACGTGTGATTAACTTCCCCGCCCGCGGCATCGGCGCGCGTAGCCTGGAACAATTGCAAGAGTTAGCGCGCGCAGAAGAGATCAGCTTATGGGCGGCGGCTTGCCAAACCAGCGGCAAAATCGCCCAATTTGTCACCCTTATTCGCGAGATGACCGATCAAGCCTATGGCATTTCTCTGGCAGAAATAGCAGAGCTTGCGACAACCGTATCCGGCTTGAAATTACATTATCAAAATGAAAAGGAAAGTGAAGACCGTATTGAAAACCTCGAAGAGCTGGTGACAGCAGCCGTAGCGTTTACTAATCAAGATTTTGGCAATCACAACAATGTCGATGGCGAAACAAAAGCTGATTTGCTCACCCAGTTTTTAAGTCACGCTAGTCTTGAGGCAGGTGAACACCAAGCGGATATTGGTCGCGAAGCACTGCAACTGATGACGGTACATGCAGCCAAAGGCTTAGAGTTTAAAGCGGTTTTCATTAGCGGCTTGGAAGAAGGCTTGTTTCCGCATGACCAAAGCATGTTTGAAAACAATGGGTTGGAAGAGGAAAGGCGCTTGATGTATGTAGCGGTAACGCGAGCGCGACAACGCCTATATTTGAGTCTTGCACAAAGCAGAATGCTACATGGACAAGTGCGTTATGGCATTCCATCACGCTTCTTAGATGAAATACCTGAAGGCTTATTAAAGCGGCTTAACAGCAAACCTCTACATAAATCGGGTGGACGTGACTACAACCAGTTACCCGATGTGATGAGCACACAGCAAAGCAGTGCTCAAAAAAGCGCTATGCCATGGAAAATTGGTCAAAGTGTAAATCACGTTAAATTTGGCAATGGTGTGGTGGTAAGCTACGAAGGTAGCGCCAGCGACATGCGCATCCAAGTGAATTTTGGTCGCGAGGGATTGAAGTGGCTGGCTTTAGAGTATGCCAAACTGACTGCTAACTTGTAGTCGCAGCTCTGAATATGTCACGATAACTGACATACTGAAAAGCCAACATAAGCGCGCTTGCGAGCAGCAAACAGGCAAACACTACTGTCGACAACAATAATTGCGCCGTGGCTGGTACCAAGGCACTCATCACCCCTACTAAAACGCCTATCACAAGCATCAATAGCACAATGCCTAGCGTGAGTAATAGCCATGCTGTCGCTAAGGCAATCATGTATTGAAGTGATCCGGCAATGCTCGATTTAATGGCTTTTGCCACTGAATAATGGTTATAAGCAATCAACATAGGGGCAAACCAAGTTGCCATCATCAGTGGAATCAACAATAAGGTCAGTTTTAATAATAGCGGTCCCATTTTATCCAACATCAAAGCCATTTGGGTTTCATTTATTTCAGATTGAACGTTTGTTAGTAAAGCTAAACCCTGTATATCCGCATTCAGGAACAAGCTGATTAGAACAACATACCCTAAACAAACCGCACCAAGTAGTATCAGTGACACGCTTTTGGGTTGCACTATGTTCAGAATGTCTGCTAAATTCTCACTCTTATTTGACTCGGAATTTTGATAAAGTCGAACGGCGACTGCAATAAAAACAGGCCAAACTAAAATAGTAATGAAAGCCAGTATCTGTAAGCCTGGCAGCGATGGTAACATACCAAAAATCCCCACATAAACCAAAGCCAGCAATAGCCACCTTCTAGGGGCTAACTTAAAAATAGCAACGCTTTCCTTCGCCCAACCGACCCCTGTTTGCGACCGTGATTCTAAAATAGCCATGGTATTATATTCCCTTAACAAACTAGATTAATGTAGCGCCTGTAACGTAACCGGCTGCGCTCTTCGTTGCAAAATACGCCTAAAGTGATTGGGATCTTTCGCATGGGTAAGTTCGCCCACTTGCGGGTAATGCAAATCATATAGGCGCGACAACCAAAACCGCAAAGCGGCAATACATAACAAGCCCTGCCAGGCTTGCTGCTCCGCTTCATTAAATGGTCTTATCTCGGTATAGGCCTGCATGAAGGCATTCAGTAGTGGCTCATCAAATTCGCCCGTTTCCGTCAAGCACCAATCGTTCACTGCAATGGCTACATCGTAGGCTAAAGCATCATCACATGCATAGTAAAAATCGATAAAGCCGCCAAGGTGATCTCCATCGAATAACACATTATCACGAAATAAATCACCATGAATGACGCCATGAGGCAATGCACTTAAATCAAAATTTTTCTGAAAATCTAACATCTGTTTAAGCAAATGTTGCTCATTTGCAGGTAATTCTTGCATCACCTTTTCTGCAGTTTCTGTGCGCCAATCTGCTCCACGCTGATTTTTAGCGACATGCTCAAAAGCTTGCCCAGCGATATGCATCTTGGCTAAAGCGCGGCCCACTTGCGCACATTGATGAAGGCTAGGTGTTTCAGTATCTTGACCATTCAAGCAACTCACTAACAAGGCTGGTTTATTCTTTAGCACATGCAGACTGATGCCTTGCTTATCGGCCACAGGGGCTGGGCAAAGCACATCGTATTTAGCAAGGTGCGTCATTAAGTGTACAAAATAGGGCAACTCATCCAAGCTATTTTTTTCAAAAATAGTGAGTACATAGCGCGCCTTATCTGTCATTACAAAATAATTGGTATTGGTGATACCGGCAGCAATAGGCCTAAGCTCGGTAATTTCGCCTAGAGCGAAACCTCGCGACCAAGTTTGTACTTCAGATAAGGTTAAGGTGGTGAATACAGACATAAAGATGAAGAAGAGGGTTAAGCAAAGTGACCCTCTTGAAATTAGAATCTAAACAGAATCCACTTGGGAATGGCGAGCGGAGGATTAGGGCCAATATTTATCCAACCCCCCTCTTGGTCTTCTTTATGCAAATAATAAGGCACGCCATGCTCGGGTATTATTTTCATCATATACAATTCGCCATTAATGCGATATTCCTCTATTGTTTCTTTACCCTTCTTACGTATCGTGATTTCAGGTTCATCCAAAGCCTCACCATCTTGTACCTTGGGGGGTGAGGGCACCTCTTCCAGTGGCTCCGCATTCGCTGGGGTTGCCGCCCAAGCAAGTGTTGGCAACAAAAATGTACTCATTGCACACACCACAATATGCATGAATTTCATTCTTAGCATGTCGATCTCACTGGTTAAATTAAGTTAAGCTTATTCTATCAAAAAGCACAGCAAAAGACGTCTGCCTGCTACAAATAAAGCCTACAAATATAACTGCACCTTACGCTCTGCAGGTGTCAGGTCAAAACCTGTCGATTCGTAATGCCTGAAAATTGCCTCTACAATGGCTTTAGGTTCATCAATCAGTTGTATCAGATGCATATCGTCTGGCGAGGCCATGCCCTCGACAATGAGCGTGTTTCTGAGCCAATCTAGCAATCCCGCCCAAAAATCTTTTCCTACCAAAATAATCGGGATTTTGCGGGATTTTCCTGTTTGTACCAGCGTAACCGCTTCCATCAACTCGTCTAAGGTACCAAAGCCGCCCGGCATCACGACATAAGCACTTGCATACTTAACAAACATCACTTTACGCATAAAAAAGTACTTAAAGTTCATCGCAATATCTTGGTAATCATTGCCATTTTGCTCAAATGGCAACTCAATATTCAAGCCTACACTGGGGCTCTGCCCTGCAAAAGCGCCTTTATTCGCTGCCTCCATCAAGCCCGGCCCCCCCCCTGAAATCACACTAAAACCAGCATCTGAACACTGTTTGGCGATTTCTTGCGTCAACTGATAATAAGGATGTTGTGGCTGAATACGCGCACTGCCAAAAATAGAAACCGCAGGAGTAATTTCTTTTAACTTCTCGGTGGCACTCACAAATTCTGCCATAATCTCAAATGCATGCCACGCTTCTTGATCAGCACTAGCGCTGTTCAGTAATTCTGGCACTATGATTTGTGGTAATTTTTTTGTTGTCATAAGTATTAAAAAAACTTGTTTAGGTTGGCTAAAAATTCATAATAAGCTAAGTGAGACAAGGCTGCGAGGAATTTTTAATGCGCTACATAGATTACTATGCAAGCAGTTAAATTTGAGAGCAAACGCAGTATCGCAACGCTTTTTTGGATTTTTTATGAAAACACTCTTACTGGTTGACGGCTCATCTTA